>NZ_DF968413.1:0-49422 GCF_001270025.1 Streptomyces azureus
GCCAGCATCGGCGCGTCCGGTGAGGTCGCCGACCGCACGCTCTCCCGCAGCGTCCTCACCGGCACGCCCGCCCGCACCTGGGCGTCCCCGAGCACCGCGGGCTGCGTGGCGACCCGGCCGTACGCCTGGGCGAAGCCGAGTGCCGTCTGCGGGTCCGACGTGGCGGTCGGTACGGCGATGACGTACGCCGTGGCCGAGTAGGCGGGCGGCGTGAGGGCGCCGTACGCGCCTGCGGCGAGCCCTCCGGCGAGGGTGCCGGCCACGAGCAGGGACCACGGCGGCAGCGCGTTCAGGCGCCGGAGCGCCGGGTGCCGCCGGGCCGGGGGTGCCGGGGGTGCGGCCTTGGAGGTGGTGGAGGTCATCGGGGGATCACTTTCAGGGGTGACGGGGACGAGCAGGAGAGGGCGGCCGCGTACACGTCCATGAGCCGTGTGGCGCTGCGGGTGATGCAGTAGTGGCGGGCGGCGGCCGCGGCCGGGCGGACCGGCGGGTGCGACCGGCCGGCCTCGGCCCGGGCCCCGGTCTCGGGCAGGACGCGTTTCTCGGTCACGGCGCGTGTCTCGGTCAGGGCGCGGGCGAACGCGTCCGCGCCGCCCCGCACCCGGCGGGCCCCGGCGGCGAGGCGCGGCGGGAGATCCTCGACGGCCGGACAGGAGGCGTACAGCACTGGCAGCCCTGCCGCCAGGCCCTCCACGACGGCGAGGCCGAAGGCCTCGTCGGGGCTCGGTGAGACGAGCACATCCATCGCCGAGGTCAGCGATGGCAGGTCGGGGCCGCAGGTGCCGTCGGGCAGGTAGGGCCGTTCGCCCGTGAACATCACCCGGTCGCTCACTCCGGCCCGTCGGGCGGTGCGCCGCAGCACCTTCTCCTCCGGGCCGTCGCCGACCAGCAACAGCACGCAGTCGCGGGGGAGTCGGGCGAGGGCGCCGATCAGGACGTCGAACCGCTTGCCCGCGGTCAGCCGCCCGATGCCGCCGACGACGTACACGCTCTCCGGCAACCCGAGCCGGCGGCGGGTGCGTTCGCGGGTGACCGGGTCGAAGCGGAAGCGGGCCACGTCGATGCCGTTGGGCACGATCTCGATGCGCGGCTCGGGTACGCCCCAGCGCGTGAGCCGGTCGGCCACTGTGGAGGAGACCGCGACCGTGGCGTGCCCCAGCCGCTCGCTGGCCAGGTACAGCGCACGCACGCCGGCGGTCAGGGCGCGGCCCTCCATCTGCGAGGCGCCGAGGGAGTGTTCGGTGGCCACCACGGCCCGGACGCCCGCCAGGCGGGCGGCGATCCTGCCGTACACGCAGGCCCGGTAGAGGTGGGTGTGCACGAGGTCGTAGCCGCCGGACCGGATCAGGCGGGCCAGGCGCGGCACGGCGGTCAGATCGCGGTTGCCGGACATGCCCAGGTGGACGACACGGACGCCGTCCGCCGAAAGGCCCTCGGCGACCGCGCCGGGGTTGGTGAGCGCCACGACGTCGCAGTCGACGGGCAGGTGGCGCAGCAGCAGCCGCAGTTGCTGTTCCGCACCGCCGACGCCGAGGCCGGTGATGATGTGCAGGGCCTTCAGCGCGGGCATCGCGGAGGCTCACACTCCTTCGACGGGGTGGCTGCGCAGCCGGTGCAGTCCCCGCTTGAGGTGCAGCCGCCAGGCGGTGTCCCGCTCGCCGACGTGGACACGTGGCAGGGCGAGAGGGCCCGCCAGGTGGCCGGGGTCGGTGGCACAGGCGTAGGCGTAGCCCGCTTTCTCCACGGCGTCGACGACGCGGCGGTCGACCTTCCCGTACGGATAGCAGAAGCCGCTGACGGGAGCATCGGTCATGTCGGAGAGCAGGTCTTTGCTGTCGCTCACCTCGGCGCGGAGGAGCGCGTCGTCGGCCCGGGTCAGGTCGACGTGCGTGAGGCCGTGCGAGCCGATCTCGATCCCCTCGGCGGCGGCCCGCCGGATGCCCTCCGCCGACAGCAGCGGCTTGCGCGGGCCGAGCGGGTCCCAGGCGTTGTCGCCGCCCAGCCTGCCCGGCAGCACGAACAGGGTGGCGCCGCAGCCGTGGCGGTGCAGCAGCGGCAGGGCGTGCGTGAGGAAGTCCGCGTACCCGTCGTCGAAGGTCAGCCCCACCAGATCCTGTCCCGCGCCCCGGGCCCGCGCGGCGAGCAGCTCCCGCATGCCGACCCCGCGCAGGCCCCGGCGGCGCAGCCAGCCCAGCTGCCGGTCCAGGCGGCGGGGCGAGACGGTGACGCGGTACGGGTCGTGGAAGCAGTCGCCCACGGAGTGGTACATCGCCACCCACGGGGGAGGACCGGATCTGGGCGGGGGCGTGACCGGCGCAGGGGTGGTGGAAGGGCCGCGGTCAGCGGAAACGGGCATGCGGAAGCCTCCGGGAGACGGTGCGCAGTGCGGGTGCGAGGTAGTGCGCGCCCAAGGGCCGGGCGAGCAGGAGGAAGACGACGGTCACGGCCGTGCCACCGGCCGCGAGCCCGAGCGCGGGGGAGTCGACGCGGCCCGCGCAGAACCCGCCCACACCGCAGGCGACGACCGCGGCCCGCAGCGGCTTGCCCATCTCGGTCAGCACCGGCCGCGTGCGGATCGGAACTCCGCGCGTCCTCATGCCGCACAGCAGGATCAGGGCGGTGAGGGTGATGCCGGCGGCGTTGGCCGCGGCGATCCCCAGCACGCCCCACGAGCCGGCCGTCACCGCGCCGAGCCATGACGTGGTGACGATCCCGGCGGCCATGGCAGCCACCGGGTACCAGGTGGGCCGCCCCGCCGAGAAGTACGACCGGACGAGCACGCCCACCAGTGCGTGGCCGAGCAGCCCGAGGGCGTAGACGCGCATGACGGCGGCGGTGGCCGCGGTGTCCTGCGCGGTGAACGCACCCCGCTGGAACAGCAGGTGGACCAGATGCGGGGCACACGCGGCGACGGCCGCGGCGCCGAGCAGCACCACGCACGACACCAGCGAGAGGTCGCGTTCGACGCGGTGGCGGGCCCGCTCGGTGTCGCCCTCGGCCAGCGCCTGCGCGACGACCGGAAAGGTGACCGTGCACAGCATCAGGGCGAGCACCATCGGCATCTGGACCACCTTCTGGGCGTAGTTCAGGTGCGAGATGGCGCCGGCGGGGAGCGGGGAGGCCAGGAAGCGCTCGATGAGGACCTGGGACTGGCGGCACAGGGCGAAGAGCAGAACGGTGACGATGAGGGCGAGATTCATGGCGTGCCGGTCCGCCGGGTCCGTCACGTCCGCCGGGAGGGACACCCGCTTGCGGCGCAACTGGCTTACCACGGAGGACAGTTGGGTAACGATCATGAGCGCCCCGCCCACCGCGACGCCGACCGCCGCCGCCCTCACGCCCCAGCGGGCGCCGAGGACGAACATCGCCGTGATGATGACGGTGTTGTAGGCGACGTAGATGGCCGCGGGCGCGACGAACCGGCGGTGCGCGCGCAGGAAGGCGCTGCAGTAACCGGCGAGACCGAAGGTCAGGACACAGGTGCCGGTCAGCCGGGTGCAGTCCACCGCGAACTCCGGGTCCGGGATCCCCGGCGCCAGGGTCTCGACCACGTACGGCGCGCCCCAGACGAGCAGCGCCGACACGGCGGCGAACGCCAGCGACAGGCGGGGCAGCGTACTGCGGACCAGGGCGCGCACCGGGTCGCCCGTACCGCCCTGGGCGCGGCGGGCCACGGCGGCGCTGAACGCCGGTACGAGGACGAAGGCCAGCCCGTCCTCGATCAGCAGCGTCGCCGCGAACTCCGGCACGGTCCAGGCGACCAGGAAGGCGTCCGTCTCGCTCCCCGCCCCGAAAAGGTGCGCCAGCGCCTGGTCACGGCCGAGGCCCAGCAGCGCACCGGCCAGGGAGAGGACGACGGTGACGAGGGCGGCCCGGGCGAGGAAGCCCCGCGGGACGGGGCCGGGGCTGCCGGTGCCCGTGCCGGCACGTGCCGGGGGGAGCGTGGCGTCCCTGGCGTCGGGAGGGGTGATCGTCATCGCGCCACGGCCTTCCGGGAGGCGGCCGGGTCGTCACTCGCCAGCGCCCACCACGCCGTCACCCCGAAGCAGACGGCGGTGAGGACGGTCGTGGGCCCGCCGATGTCGGCGTACGCGAAGTCGATCAGATGCCAGATCAGCAGCCCGCAGGCGATGAGCGCGCAGTCGAGGCCGGGGCCTTGCGCCCTGCGCACGCGGACCAGCCGCCGCAGCCCCAGCACCAGCAGGGCCAGCCAGCTCCCCGCCAGCGCCAGCAGCCCGACGAGTCCCTGCTCGCTCAGGACCAGCAGGTACATGTTGTGCGGCGACAGCAGCGGCTGCTTCCGGTACGCCGCGCCCGCGCCCTCGGTGTCGCTGCCTGAGGACAGGGCCAGTGAGGCGTGCCCGTCGCGGTGCTCGGGGAACCCCTTGAGGCCGACGCCCGTCAGCGGCCGCTCGCGCCACATGCCGGCGGCCGCCGCCCACATCGTGTACCGGTCGGTGACCGACTGGTCGGGTGCGTCGGCGACCTGCCCGATGGTGCTCAACCTCTCCTGGAGCAGCGCGGAGCCGACACCGAACCCGCCGACGAGGAGGACGGCGACGGCGGCCACGACCGCTCCCGCCTTCACCGCCCGCCTTATGCCCGCCAGCACCAGCTGTGCCCCGCAGGCCAGGGCGGTGGCGATCCAGGCGCCCCGGCTGAAGGACACCGCCAGGGGCACCACCAGCAGCAGCGCACAGACCACGGCCCACACCCGCCACCAAGCTTTCGGCTCCGCTCGAGCGGGGAGGTGCTCCCTCCGTACCGGCGCGGGTTCCAGCGCCAGCCCCACCGCGCACACCAGTCCGAAGGCGACCACGCTCGCCATCGCCATCACGTCGCCCGGCCCGAAGGTGCCGACGGCGCGGACCTCCCGGCCCATGTACGAGGCGCCGGTCCCGGTCACGTACTGGTGCACCCCGACGGCTCCCTGCCACAGCGCGAGGCCCACCACCGCCCAGGCCAGCAGCCGGACGTCGCGCCGGTCACGGATGAGCAGCAGGACGGCGGCCGGGACGAGCACGAAGACCTGCAGACAGCGCGCGAAGCCGGTGACCGCCTCGCCCGGCACGGCGGTCACCGTCGCCGCCACCGCGAACCCGACCACGGGCAGGCCCAGCACCATGGCGGCGGTACGCGACAGGGGGCGCCGCCGGTGGAGCAGCAGACGTACCACGCACCACATCACGAGGACACCGGACGCGGCGTCCGCGGGGGTCGCGCCCCCCTCACCGCCCGGCGCGACGGGCACCGCGAGCAGGGCGATCACCGCCACCACCGGCAGGACGGGCGTCAGCCGGCGCGCGGCGGGCAGGGCGGATGCGTGGCTCACCTGGTCAGCTCCCCGTCGGGCGGACCAGCGTGGCGGCCGTGCGCAGCAGGATGCACACGTCCTGCCACAGCGACCAGTCGTCGATGTACGCGTTGTCGAACCGGGCGCGGTCCTCGATGGAGGTGTCGCCGCGCAGCCCGTGGATCTGGGCGAGCCCGGTGATGCCGGTCCGCACGCGGTGGCGGGCGGCGTAACCGGGGTAGGTCTCGCTGAACACGGCGACGAAGTACGGGCGTTCGGGGCGCGGCCCGACCAGGGACATGTCGCCCCGGAAGACGTTCCACAACTGGGGCAGCTCGTCGAGCGAACTGCGGCGCAGGAAACGGCAGAAGCGGCTCATGTCCCGCTCGCCCGCCACGCTCCAGCGGGTGGCGGCCTCGTGTGCGTCGGACGGGCGATGGGTGCGGAACTTCAGCAGCGTGAAGGGGCGGCCGTCCCTGCCGACGCGCTCCTGACGGAAGACGACGCCCGGCCCGTCGCTGACCCGCAGCACGAGCGCGCAGGCCAGCAGCACCGGGCTGACCAGGAGCAGCAGGGTCCCGGAGACCAGGGCGTCGAGGGCGCGCTTGGCGGGGCCACCGCGGTTCCGGCCGGCCTCCAGGCGGCGGCAGGAGAAGCCGGCGATCCGCTCACGCGGGACCCGGTCGCAGACCGTGCGTCCGGCCTCGCCGTACGCGGCGCTCCTCGCCCGGTCGTAAGCCGGTGCATCCGCTTTGACCTCCCACAACGCGCAGCCCGACTCGGCCAACGCCCGCAGCAGCGGGCCGTGTTCGCCTACCGGGCCCACGATGAGCACGGCCCGCACGCCGTTCTGGATGACGGCCCGGTGCACCTCCTCGTCGGTGCTGAGCACCGGCAGTCCCTCGCCGCCGGCCGGGTCGTCGGCGAGGACGCCCACCGGTCTGAGGCCGCACCCGGGGTGGCGCAGGAAGGCGGCGGCCACGCGCTGGGCGGTGGCGGCGGGGCCGACGACGAGGGCCGCGGCGGGGTGGCGGACCAGTGCCCGGCGGCGGCGCCAGTGCACCATGCCGCGGCCCGCGCAGCTCGCCACAGCCTGCAGGGCGCAGCCGGTCAGCAGCGTACGGACGGACAGGGCATGCGCCGGGGAGAGCGCCGCGACCAGGGCCGCGAGCGCGCACCAGCTCACCGTGATCCGGGCGCAGACGGCGGGGAGTTCGTTCAGTACGGCGGGCACGGCGGCGGAGCGGTACAGCGCCGCCCGTGCGTTCAGGCAGAGGACGGCGAGCAGCAGGGGTGCGGTCAGCAGGGGGTGGGGGAGTGCGGGGGCGGCGGTGAGCGCGGCGGCTGCGTCCACGGCGAGCAGCGGCAGCCCCGGGGCGTGGCGCGCCGCGGGGCGTCGCCCTGCGGGGCGTCGCAAGCCGTCGGCGGTCCCGCGCGGGGGAATGACCGAGACGGGCGGCAATCCGTGCTCCGGCGGCTGGCTGCCGGGGGGAGCGACGGTACGTTCAGCGGTCACGAGCGGATGGACTCCCTGCACTCGGTGTGTTCCGCGCGATGGGTCACCGTGCGCCCGGCGCCGAGGAGTTCGCGGTAGAGAGCCGCGACCGCCTCGGCCGAGTGCCGCACGTCGTGCGCGGTCAGTACGTGGCGGCGCCCCTGGCGGCCGAGCGACTCGCGCAGCGGCGGATCGAGCAGAACCCGGGCGAGTGCGTCGCCCAGCGGGCCCGGCCGGCCGGCGGGCACCAGACAGTGCGCCCGGTGACCGGGCGGCAGGCTCTCGCGCGCCCCGGCCACGTCCGTGACCAGGACGGGACGCCCGCACGCCATCGCCTCCAGCGGGGCCAGCGCCATGCCCTCCCAGCGCGACGGCAGCACCACCAGGTCGGCCGCCTGGTACCAGGGGACGGCATCGGCCACGGCCCCGGCGAACAGCACGCCCTCGGGCGCGCGGTGCCGCAGCCGCGTTTCCTCCGGCCCGTCCCCGACGAGCGCCAGCCTGGCCCCGGGCACCCGCCGCAGCACCGAGGACCACGCCTCGAGCAGCACGTCCTGCCCCTTCTGCCGGCACAGCCGCCCTACGCAGACCACCAGCGCAGCGGCCGGATCGAGGCCGGCGAGCGGCGCGAGGGCGGCTCGTGCGGCGGCGACGGCGGTGGGATGGAAGCGCGCCTGGTCGACACCGTTGGGGATCACCCGCCAGTGGGCACGCACTCCGGCGCGCACGCCTCGCTCGCGTTCCGCCTCGCTGACGCAGACCACACGGGCGGCCCACCGTGCCCCCCACCGCTCCCACACCACGGCGGTCGCCGCCGTGACCCCGCCGACCGCCTCGAACGACCAGGCGTGCGGCTGAAACACCGTCGGGATGCGCCCCCGTACCGCCAGCCGGGCCGCGAGCCCGGCCTTGGCGCTGTGCGCGTGCAGCACGTCCGGCCGGACCTCGTCGACGACGCGCGCGAGCCGGCGCACCTCACGGGGAAGCGACCGTCCCGGCGCCCGCGTGGCGGGCCAGTGCCGTACGCTCGCGCCGAGTTCCCGCAGTGCCTGTGCGAGGCCGCTCTCGGGGCACGCGACCGTGACGCCGAAACCGGCCGCACGTTGCGCACGCACCAGTTCGGCGACCACTCGGGCGACGCCGCCGTCCACCGGCTGGGTCACATGGAGGACGCGTGGCGAAGCCGCCCGTGTCGCGGTGCGCAACGACCCCGAAGGCCGGACGGTCATCACTGTGCGGGACGACGTGAAAGGCGGGCGTCCCGCCCTGACGGGCCGTCGGACAGGTGGATCCCCGTGCGTGTCGCAGTGGAAAGACCCCGGGCGGGACGCATGACCGGCGTTGCCCTTTCGCGATGGACATCAACTTTGTGACTGAATCAGGACACATCACTCTATCCAGGATTCTCGCCCGTACCGGGCAAGTGGGGTAGGTGTGTTGAAATCTCCCTGTCTTACGTCGGGTTGCCGCCCTGTCGGCAGGGGAGGGGTGCCCCACGCCGGAGCCGGTGCGCTCCCGATCTGCGCAAGGCGCAAGGCCTCGCGTTCATAAGAGGATGAGAAACCCAGATAAGACATGCCCTTCATTCGGGTGAGATTGCTCGCGGGTGCCGGAATTTTCTGTGCACAGGGTTTCCGCGGCGTCCGGGGCTCGTTAGAGGCGATGAAGCAATTCTCCCTGGTGACTTTCCAGTTGCCGAAGAAAGGAACACGATGAAGTCTCTGAAGGCTGCCGCCGTCATTGCCGGTTCCATGGTCGTGGCCAGCATCGCCGCTCCCGCCGTCGCTCTGGACGCTGTGGACATCAAGCCCGACGTCACCGGAGTGGTGAACAAGCTCGCCAAGGACCCGGCCGACCTGAGGCTGCTGGACCAGGCGAAGGGGCTCGACACGGGGAAGAACGGTCTCCTGCCCGACGCCGTCGAGGGCGCGAAGGACACCCTGACCCAGAAGGCCCAGAGCCAGGTGCTGGACGGACGCACCCTGCACGTCTGAGCGGTTCGGGCGCTCTTTCGTCTCAGGCTTTCGCTCGGACCTTTATCCGGGCTTTCTGCTGGACTTGTGGAGCGGGCGCTTGTGACCGTCCCAGGGCCGATTCCGTCGCGTGCGGGATCGGCCCCTGGATTGTGTGCCACATGGCTGTCAGGTGTCTGCCGTGACGAGGAGGAGACAGACCGTTGCGAACCAAAGAACCACCCCGGTGTCCACCGGTACACAGTGAGGCCGGGCCCGCTGACGACCGCCCGTCAACCGTCGCCGGCCTCCCGCGTGCCACGGGACGGCGGTGGGTGCTGCGAGGGCTGTCCGCGTCGGCGGTCGGTGGGGTGTTCGCGCCATTCCTGGTGGCGTCGAGGCCGGCCGGAGCGGACGAAGCACGGTTCGCCGAGACGTATCGCGGGCGCCGCATCGTCGGCGTCAGCGACGGCGACGGGCGGTCCGGGGGCGACGGCTCCGGCGCGTGGCACGTCACCGTGGACGGGCGGCCGCTGCATCTGATGCGGCGGGCGGACGGCGGCTGGATGAGCATGGTCGACCACTACTGCTCGTATCCGACCCCGCTCGCCGCCGCGCGCGCGGCCGTCGACGAACTCGGCCCCACCGAACAACTGGGCGCTCCGGACGACAGGGGCAGCGGCATGGAGCACCGCCGTACGCCGGGCGGAGGCAAGGCGATCGAGGGGGATCATCACCATGGTGTACACGCGTAAGGACGTCAGCACCTTCACCCGGTCCGAGCGGCGCCGGTTCGTCAACGCGCTGCTCGAGGTCAAACGCCGCGGCGAGTACGACGAGTTCGTGCGCACGCACATCGAGTACTACGTCGGCGACGGTGAACGCGGACTGCGCGCAGCCCACATGGCACCCTCCTTCCTGCCCTGGCACCGCAGGTTCTTGCTGGACCTGGAGGACGCGCTGCGCCGGGTCGACGAGTCGGTGACCGTGCCGTACTGGGACTGGACGCGCACTCGCATGCCCACGGCCGTACCGTGGACCGAGGACCTGCTCGGCGGCACCGGGCGCCGGTCCGACCGGCAGGTCATGACCGGCCCCTTCGCCTACCGCAACGGCGAGTGGACGATCAAGGTGGGAATCACCGAAACCGAGTTCCTCACGCGCGACCTCGGCCGCTCCCGGGACCCGATCGCCCTGCCCACGGCCGGCGATGTGAAGCGGGCCCTCGACGACCCCGTCTACGACACGGCCCCCTGGAACTCCACGTCCGCCAAGGGGTTCCGCAACAAGCTGGAGGGGTGGGGGCGAGGGCGCGGCGCCGTTTCGTGGCACACCCACAACCGGGTCCACCGTTGGGTCGGCGGCCACATGGTCGGCGGCGCCTCCGTCAACGACCCCGTCTTCTGGATGCACCACGCCTTCGTCGACCTCCTCTGGTCCCGCTGGCAGCGGCGGCACCGAGGCGCACGCTATCTCCCCGCGAAGCCGCTCGCCCGGGGCGACGCCCAGCGCGGCCGGATCGTCGCACGGCACGAGAAGTTGCCGCCGTGGGACGTGACGCCCGGTGAACTGGAGGATCACAGCGGGATCTACCGGTACGCCTAGGGCCTTCGTCCGGGGTCAGCCCGACTCCGAGTGACAGTGCCTGGCCGCCCCGCGGTCCCGGGGTGATCCGGGAGACGGTCCCTGGTCGCACGACACCGCACCGGACGTCCGCCGCGGTCGAGGCCCGCGTCTGCGCCTGCGGACCGGGCACAGGCCCGGGACCCGGCCCATCGGCCCGGCCCTGCCCGCCTCGACCGTGCACGCATTCTGGTCCGGCACGGCCTGAACCGCCGGGCCTGCCACCACCGCCGTCGCCACACCGTACTCGGCGCACCCCCACCGATCAGCCGCGTCGACAACCCTGCGGGTCGGTACACCTAACCTGCCGAGAGGAATCGCACAGGCGAACCGGCCAGGTAGGCCCGGATGTTCTCGACCGCCTGGCCGTAGTACGTCGCGTAGTTGGCGCGGGAGACGTAGCCGAGGTGCGGCGTGGCCAGGAGGCGGGGGGCCGTGCGCATCGGGTGGTCGGCGGGCAGGGGCTCGATGTCGAAGACGTCGAGGCCGACGCCGGCGATCCGGCCCTCATGCAGGGCGGCGAGGAGGGCGTCCTGGTCGACGATGGCCGCGCGTGAGGTGTTGACCAAGTACGCGGTCGGCTTCAGGAGGGCGAGTTCGGCGGGGCCGAGCAGGCCGCGGGTGCGGTCGCTCAGCGCGAGGTGGACCGAGAGGAAGTCGCTGTTCGCGAGCAGGTCTTCCTTGGAGGGAGCGAGCTCCACGCCGACCTCGCCGGCGCGCTCGCGGGTGAGGTTCTGGCTCCAGGCGTGGACTTCCATGCCGAAGGCGAGGCCGACCTGGGCGACGCGGCTGCCGATCTTCCCCAGGCCGAGAAGTCCGAGGCGCCGGCCGTGCAGGTCGGCGCCGACCGTGCTCTGCCACGGGCCGCCGGAGCGCAGGGCGCCGCTCTCCTCGACGATGCCGCGGGCGAGACCGAGCAGCAGGGCCCAGGTCAGTTCGACGGGCGGAGTCGAGGAACTGGCCGTGCCGCACACCGTGACGCCGTGCGCCTCGGCGGCCGAGTAGTCGATGACCGAGTTGCGCATGCCGGAGGCGACGAGCAGTTTCAGCCGGGGCAGCCGGGCGAACACCGACCCGGGGAACGACACGCGCTCGCGCAGGGTCACCACGATGTCGAAGTCGGCCAGGGCGGCGGCCAAGGCGTCCTCGTCGGCGAGGTGCCTGTCGAAGGACACGACTTCCACGTCGTCCGCGACCGCCGACCAGTCGGCGATCTCCGTCGCCACCCTCTGATAGTCGTCAAGCACAGCACAGCGCAGCCGCACGTCACGCCCCTTTCACGGCCCGTGGTCCGGGCCCACGGTTCGGTTCCAGGGATCATGATCGCGCTGGGGCGGCGGTGCGGGAAGCCTGGCCCCTGTCACCCGATCAACCGGTCGGCCGTGGCGCATCCTCACGTGTGGGCACATCGTGAACGCTTCAAAACCCTTCCACGAGGGGGGACATGGGGCGGGACGGGGGAAGCCCGCGCGTCGCGCGGGCCATCGTGTTTTCTGGTGCCGGTCGGATTCTTCGTGGCCTCGGTCACGGCTGCGCTTCGCACGTGACCTGCACGATCTGTTCGGATACTCGCTGACGGCGGTGGCATTGCAGAGCGAGCAGATCCGGTGGCTGGTCCGCAGCGATCCGCTGCGCGCCGAGGAGGAGTCCGCACCCAGGCCCTGGCCCGGCATGCGCTGTCGGAGGTACGGGCGGTGTCCGCCGGATACCGCATGCTGAGCCTCGAGCGGGAGGCACGGGCGGCGGCCGGGCTGCTGGAGTCCCTCGGTGTCGGTGCCGCCGTCGAACTGGCCGGGCGTCTGCTGCCGGGGCCGGTCGACGAGGCGCTGGCCATCGTGGTCCGGGAGGGCGTCACCAACGCGCTGCGGCACAGCGGGCGCGGGCCGCTACCCGCCGTACGAACAGTGGCTGCTGGAGCGCGCGTCGCGACAGGAGCAGCGGGCCCGGCTCGGCTTCTACGACGGGCTGCACGGCGTGGCGTACGCCCTGGGCCATCTGGGGCACCACGACGTCGCGCGGCAGGTCCTCGATCGCTGCATGGGCGAGGAGTGGCAGCGCCTCGGGACGTCTGGACATCCGTACTGGTCATTACGGCCGTCTTCTCGACCACCGCCCAGATCCTGTTCCCGGCCTTCCTCGGCAAGGCCCTGGACTCCGCACTCGACGGTGGCGCGGGCATCAGCGGGTGGGTGATCGGCTGCCTGGCGGCCGTCGTCACCATGGCCGCGGCCGACGCCCTGTTCGAGCTGGCCGCCGGGGCTGGCGCCGTCCGCGGAACCGCCCTGCTGCGTCGCTCGATGCTCGGGACCCTGGTCTCTTGGACCGGGCCGGGCACACCCCGCACCACCGCCGGCGACCTGGTGAGTCGCATGGTCGGGGCCGCGGCCGAGGCCGGCGGTGTCGCGGCCGTACTCGTCCGCGCGGCGGTGTCGGTCGTGCCGGCCGCGGGTAGCGTCCAGCAGCAGCGTGCGGCAGAAGGGCAGCCGGGCCTGCCGTTCCACCGCGGCCGAGATCCCGTCTATGCCGGGCAGGTCGATGTCGAGGACCGCCATGTCCGGCGGGCGTGCAGGGCGGTGGGGACGATGAGGTCACCGTGGTCGACCGCTGCGACGACCTCCAGGTCGGATTCCTGGGACAACAGTGCGGTCAGCGCCTGACGGATCAGCGGAGCGTCCTCGGCCAGGAGCACACGAATACGGTCGGGGCCTCCGGATCTGCCGTCGCCCGTTCTCTCGTGCAGCACGACGAGGCCCCCCGTTGGTCGCGTCACGTTCGAACCAATGACATGTGACGTCGAACAGGCGAGCAAGGAGCAAACCCGCCACAAGGTCGTCTCAACGCCGACGGAAGCACCGACACGAAAAACGCCCTCCCTAGGGGAGGGCGGAGACTTGCGCCCCCGGCAGGACTCGAACCTGCGGCCAAGCGCTTAGAAGGCGCTTGGTGGGTCTGGGGTCATGCCCCTCCTGACCTGCTTCTCTTATCGTGCAGCGCGCGTCATCGTCTGGCCTTCGACACGCATTCGACGCGGCTCGGACTACTCGTACGTCGTCGCCGCTTGCAGAGCTCGCGCGAAGAACGCCCAATCGCCGCCGGGCGGCAACTCCCGGCCGGTGTTGCGGTACCAGCCGTCGGCGTCATCCATCCAGGCGGCCAGGGCGTCCAGGAAGCTCGGAAGGTCCGCGTTCTCCCATGAGCCTCCGTTCTCGGCGTGACTGCGACGCAAGGAACGAACGAAGGCTGCCAGGTCTTCTCTGCTGTCGACGTGATCAGGAGAAGTCGTCATGTCTGGGGACCCTACTTGGCGCGCAAAGCCGGAGCCGCCCGGTGAGGGGAGCTAGCGGTTGATCGGGATCTCGTAGACGATCTCGCAGTGAGCGGCGGGCACCACGATGTCCGCTGTCTCCACGGGCCGCCCGTCGTCGCTGTAGTACGTCCGCCGGATGTGCGTCACGAGAGCGGCCTTCTGGATACCGAGCAGTGACGCCTCTTCGGCGGTCGCCTGCCTCGGCTCCGGTTGCTCTACGGCGTGGCTGACGGTGACGCCGATCGCGGCCATGCGGTTCACGACTCCCGCCCCGGCGTGCGGCCCTCACTCGGGGAGGACGACGAGAGTGCCGGCGGTGAGGTCGTACGGCTCCCAACTCGTGGACAGCTGCACCGGCCTGCCGTCGGCAAGGAACTCGTACGTGGTCCGGACGCACAGATCGCCCTCGGCGAGGCCGAGCCGCGCAGCGATGTCCGCCGGAGCCGGCACCTTGGCCTCGGTCCGGCTCTCCCAATCGCCTTGTCTTCCCAGGGCCTTCATGTCCGCCCGGAAGGGTGATCCGCTGGGCTGCTCCCGCGCTGATGACCGGACGACCCGGACCCGCTGTCGGGGCTCGGCGACGTAGGTGCCCGAACCGGCGCGCCCCTCCAGCACACCCTGGGAGATCAGCAGCTCCTGAGCCCGGCGGACCACGTTCTCGCCCACGCCGCACTCCTGGCCGATCTGGGCGCGGGAGGGCAGGCGGTCCCCGGGCTCCCATACGTGTTCCGCGATCCGCCGCCGGAGTTCGTCGGCGATGCGGAGATAGGGCGGCTGCTCAGGCATATAGAAAATCTAGTCCACTAGCTCTAATCTAGTTAACTAACTTCACTCAAAGTGATCGTCGGTGACGGAGGCTGCCCTGTGCCCGCTTCGGGAGTTCGCGCGGCAGCCATCGCTGCCCAGCTGTCCGACCTCGGACTTCCCGCGCGCGTGGAGGAACACGACCGGCACACGTCGGTCGAAGCGGCAGTGCCGGAGTCTCTCTCCACCGACTTATGGCGGGAGGTCCTGGAAGTGGTGGCCGAGGCCGATCGATTCGGGCTGCTCGCCACCAGCCTGAACGACCGCACGCTCTGGGCGGTCGTACGCAAAGCGGTCCCCGCGACGAGCGATGTCGGGGGACCAAGCCATCAGCGATAGGAACTGACTAGCATGCTCAACCGTATCCGTCGCGCCGTTGCTCTCGCCAGAGCGCGGCATGCCCCCAAGGGCAGGCACCGCCGCACCTTAAGGCCCTCGCGACCACTGATCGACCCCGTTTCCCCGGCATCCGCTGACGAGCCGACAGTCGCCCTCGCGCAGGCCGTCGACGAGCCGAGCCATCGACACTTGCTCAGGGGCGAGGACAGTGAACTCGTCCGTCCGTACGTGCTGGCGCGAGAAGACCGCACCCGACGGCGCCCGACGGTCGTCATTGCTCCCTACCTGTCGACCGACGCCTGGTCGAATCTCCTGGGGGTTCAGTGACGTCCTCGCGGCGGCAGATTCTCGGCTCGGACATCTCAGCTACCTCGTACCGCTCGGCTGCTTGCCAGATCGGCACGCACCAGGCCTGCGCGGAATCTACTCCGGATTTGGCGCCGGTCGACCTCCCCCTGATCTACGAGGCCTGCGGCTGCCTGTGCCACGCGGTATCTGGCCAGCCCTGGCCCGGAGGCGACGCAGCGAACTCGACATCCAGCGGCATGCCGGCGCTCAACATCGAGGCCACCGAGGGGCGAGTAAAGGGATGACGGCACAGGACGAACTGAGGCTTCTCCCCTGGGCGGGGCCGGACGGCAAGCCGTGCTATCTGAGCACGGGTGACCAAGGGGGCTACGTGTCCCGCCTGGCGGACCACATCGAGGCGTACCAGCTTGGGATGGCGTCCCAACTGCTTGAGCACGCACGTCAGGTACTCGACGACGACACCGAAGACCTGGAGGAGCTGCACCTTCTCGCCGCCCAGTTGACCAGCGCATTACGGGGCGTGCTGCGCGTAGCGACCAGCCGCGGACGCAGGCCGGTCGCGTCTGGGCACCGCAGACGGGACTGAGTAGCAGGCAGCATAGGGCTCTGGATGAACCTGGCTGTCTCCAGCTATGTGCAAGGCCGACGGCCCTCGACGGAGGGCCGCCGGTGCGCGAGGGCTGGCCACTCAGCGCTGAAGGCCCCCCACGAGCGGCCGACCGCGGCAGGGGGCAGCCGTGCCGACGTCTCCGTCAGGAACGCGCCAGCGGTGCTGGGTGAAGTGCTCTAGCAGAAAAGCCAATTGACATCAACGAGAGTTGACAACTTGTAAACCTGAGCTGATGCTCTCGCCATGGCGAACGCATTCAGCGAGCGGGTGGCCCGGCTCAACACCCAAGCGGGCAAGACGTACCAGGAGATGGCTCACGATTGCGACTTCAAGCGGTCAGTGACCTGGTGGAACAAGGTGCGGTGGAACGAGATCGAGAATCCTCCGGAGCCGGGCCTGTTCCCGTACCTAGCCAAGGCCCTGGAGGTGCCACAGCGCCGCGTCGCGGAAATGGTGGCCGAGCAGTGGTGCGGCGTCCGACCCGACGACACCGTGCCCGAGCGCCTGCGAACCCTTCTCTCCGTACTCCGGGAAGTGGATGAGGCGGATCTATCGGTCATGATTGAGATGGCGATGAGCATGTTCCGCAAGCGCACGATCAGGATGGAGAGGGACCAGCTCTCCGCCGAGCTTCTGATGGCGTACATCGAGGGCAGCGAAGGGCCCCTCACCTGGGAGCAGGTGCGTAAGCTCAGGCTGCCCGAGCAGTACGCCATCAAGAATGACCCGAGCGTGGAAGTAGCGCCTGATGCTCAGGCAATGCTCGACGCACTCCCAGACCTTGAGGAGGAGTGACGGAGAGCTGAAGCTGGTCGGCAGCCGATGAGTGTCGAGGCGTACAGAGACAAGGCAGCATGATCACGGTCGGCAGCGACTCTGGTTGACACTCCGGGTCGATGCGCACGGCTCCGGAGGGCGCGTGTGTTCCACATGTTCCAGCAGGTCAGATAGGCAGTACCTGTACTGGGAGCCGCGTTCGTCCACAGATAGGTCATGGACCGGAGGTCGATGGCGAGCCGCAGCATGCGACGTGGTTGTCGCTAGGCGTCCCTGGGAAGCGATACCCAGCGCGCCGCGGAGAGGGAGGGACTACCTGCAAGGAGGAGCCCTTAGCCTGGCTCGGATGAGGACTGCATGGCTCGTGATATTGGTCGCCGGCTGTCGGGGCCTCTAGCATGCCGACGTACGTCCAGCACGGCCGGGCGCGACCGAAAGCTAAAAGGCCATCACAACGTCGACTGCCGCCAAGTACGCCCATGGGGAGCACGCTTTCGTCTGTGCGCGGGGCTGTCGGCGACGTGGTGACGGCGTCTATGGGGTCCTCTGTGGTATCACCCGCCTGCAGAACCGGTCTGCAGCCAGTAACCAGCACAACGCCCCTGGCCTAGCGCCGACCTCCTCGAACGCCATACGCGCTGCTCCGGGACAGTCTTCCAGCAGGGCATGACAGGGCGAGATATTCACTGCTGACAGCCTGTCATCCGCCCGGGAAGAAATGGTTGACTCTTACCTCGGGCCCCTCTGAAGTACCAGCATGCGCCAGCAGGAGTACCGGTTGCCGAGCCCACGTGAGCGTCGACCACGGAGGAGCATAAGATTTAGGCAAGTGCATCATCCAACATGTCGCGAACAAGGGTAAACCAGGCGAAAACGGACGGATGGTGATGCGTGGGGGGCGTGCAAGTCCCCTAGCAAGTCCAGTAACTAGCTGCGGAGATGGCCAACATGCAAGACACTTCAGACGTCGCGCGTCGGCTCTGGTCCCTCTGTTCTGTACTCCGGGACGAGGGGGTCACATACCACGAGTACTTGAACGAATTGTCTTACCTGCTATTTCTGAAACTGGCTGACGAGCTAAAAATCGAACAACTCATCCCGCGTGAAAGCCGCTGGCAAGCCTTGCGATCGGCGCCTCCGTCCCAAGCGCTCTCCGTATACGAGAACACCCTCGCAAGCCTTTCCACGACAAAGTCTCAGATCGTTCGGGAAATCTACACAGATTCATCCACTAAGGTCCGCAATAGTGCATCGCTGTATAAGCTCATCGCTGAGATCGACGCTATTGATTGGTACAGGGCGAGGCAGAACGGCCTGGGTGACGTTTATGAGGGCTTGATTGAGAAGAATGCCCAAGAGTCTCGGTATGGTGCGGGTCAATATTTCACGCCTCGCCCAGTAGTCGATGCACTTGTGAAGGTACTGAAGCCAACCGGGGGAGAAGTAGTATATGACCCCGCTACCGGAACCGCTGGATTCCTAGTGGCCGCAGGCCTGTTTGCACGCTCGATGGGCAGCGGTGAGCTTCGGTTGGCTGGTAATGAGTTGGTCCATGATGTGCAGCGCATGGCTCTCATGAATCTCCTATTGCACGAGCTGCGGGGTGAGATCAAGAACGCTGACACTTTGAGTCAGTCCCCTCTGAAGCCAGCGGCTGACGTCATCCTCACGAACCCGCCCTTCGGACTAAAAGGCTCGCTAAGTGCGGAGCAAAAGAAACAACTTGACTTCCCCACATCTAGTAAGCAGTTGGCCTTCATCCAACACTGTTACAAGTCGCTCGCGAAACATGGGCGAGCGGCCATTGTCGTACCTGATAATGTCCTTTTCGAGGCTGGCGTAGCCTGCTCGATCAGGAAAGTACTGCTGGACAAATTTCGCCTCCACACGGTCCTGAGCCTTCCGACTGGCATTTTCTACGCAACCGGCATTAGAACTTCAGTACTCTTCGTTTCGAATGACGGCAAGAGCGATGGCACGTGGTTCTACAACCTCCGCAATGGAGGTGCTACATACGGGAAGCGTAGGCAGCTAACCGATAGAGATCTCGACGACTTTGTAGCAGCTTATGGAGATGACGCCAACGGCAGGAGTTCCCGCCAAGCGAGCAAGTATTTTCACTACCTTACGCGGGAGGAGATTGCGGCAGATGGGGAACGTCTCGATAAAGCAGAGAAGTTCAACAGTGACAGCTTGACTGAGCCCGGCAACCTGCTTGACCTAACAAACTTGCTTAGCAGCGAACTGGAAACCGCCAAGTCTGCGGTCGAATCGCTGGAACGAATCTTGGGGGCCTACGGTCTCGCCGGTGCCGACACTCCCCAAGGGGCCAGCGAATGATCGAGAACCTCAACTTCCCGGAAGCCTGGTCCACATGCCTAGTAAGCGAGGCCGGCGAGGCGATTGCCGGGCAGCAGCGTACTCCTGCTGCAGCCAATGGCCCTGACGTTCGCCCTTATCTGCGAGTGGCGAACGTCTTCGATGACCGCTTGGACCTGGAAGACCTCGCTACCATGTCCTTCTCACCTGAAGCGAGGCTTCGCTACAAACTTCAGGCCGGTGACGTACTTCTGTGCGAGGGGCAAAGCAGGGAGCTAGTTGGTCGATCCGCGTTGTACAACGGAGAGGTCGAGGAGCTCTACTTCCAGAATCACATTATTCGATTCCGGCCCCGTGAGGAGATTAATCCAAATTTTGCCCTGCTGGTCTTTCGAGCCTATCAGCATAGTGGTGTGTTTTCGGCTCTAGCCCGGGGTACGACCAACATTGTCAATCTCGGGCTCAAGCGATTCCGGAATCTCCCGTTCCCCGTTCCACCGTTTGAAGTTCAGCGGGAAATCGTGGAAAGGGCCCGAGAGGGACAGGACCTCGTTGATCTGACGACGGATGCGCTACAGAAGGCTATGCCTATCGTTTCTGACCTCCCGCGGAAAGTTCGTGACCGGATCATCCTGGGCGATACCCATGTCGATTTGGAATCGCCTTCGGAGCTGGCCGGAGGGGAGTGGAGGAAGGCCAGCGAGGTGGTTGATGCGCACGCGCCAATCGTCTACGGGATTCACCAACCCGGGCCAGACATCGATGATGAACATGGTGTGCCATACATTCGGGGCCAAGATCTCCGCGAGGGAGAGATCCTAGAGGATCAACTGCGGCGCACTAGTCCGGAAATTGCGCGCAAGTATGAAAGATCGGCACTGCGACCGGGCGATGTGTTGTTGGGAATTATCCGTCACACACGGGTAGCCATCGTTCCGCAGGAACTAGATGGTGCGCACATCACTCAGGGGACCGCACGGCTCAGGCCAGGTGCCGAAATCGACAGCTCCTTCCTGGCACACTGGTTGGCGAGTGGTACAGCTCAGACCTGGCTGCGGGGACGCATGCGAGGAATCAACATGCCAGGCTTGAACCTGGCTGATGTAAGGCAATTGCCCGTACCGCTGTTTAGTGCCGAGAAACAGCGTGAACTGGTGTCGCTGTTGGATGATGCGATTTCCGAGTTGGATCTGCTGCGGGAGAAGGTCGAGTCGGGTCTTAAGCGGTCTGCTGCGATTGAGCGCGCCCTGATTTCGTCGTTCGCATATGGATCTTTGGCACAGGAGATTTCCAGCGAGCGTACTGGAGCACGAACGTCAGTTGATCTCGTATCTAGTTTGCGGGCACAGGTCAGACAAGCTCCGCGAGGGAACAGGAAGAAAGAAGTGGCGGCAAAAAAGCGAGTATCCGCGAGGACAGCGAAGGCTTCACCAAGCAGAGATAGGCTTATCGAAGCCTTGCGGGCTGCAGGCACAAGGGCCACTCCCGAAGAGCTCTATGCTTCTCTGGCATTGACCGAAGAGGATGCTGACGAGTTCTATTTCCTGCTGCGCGATCTCGAAAGGAACGGCCTTGTGCAAGTGCACCGTCCGGATGACACTGCCGTATTCCTTGAGGTCTCGTCCTGATGCGTCTCCTGGAAGTAGAGATTCCGAGATTCAAAAATCTCCGCGATTTCCGAGTGGAGTTCGACGGCACCTCTGGTGTCTCAGTGCTTGTTGGTAGGAATGGGGCCGGCAAGTCGAATTTGCTCGAGGCAATAACACTGATCTTTCGCGATCTAGATTTAGGTGTGGCGCCTTCTTTCGCCTACAGGATCCGGTACCTTATCCGACAGTACGACGTTGAGGTGTCCGCTTGGGAGCAAGACGGAAGATATCGTGTTAGCTGTTCAGTCGGCGGAGAGATCGTTCCAACGGGGCGTTTCACCGGGGCTGCAGGCGCGCGATACCGGCCGCGGCACGTGTTTGGTTACTACTCCGGCCCAAGTAATCGCCTCGAGGACCACTTTATTGCTCATCAGGAGCGATTCTATAAAGACTTGGTCGGTGGTAACGACAAGCCGATTAGACCGCTATTTTACGCGAGAAATGTTCACTCTAATTTTGTGCTTCTCGCATTCTTTCTAGATGATGACCCGGCAGTTCAGTCCCTTCTGCGAGATCACCTCGGTATTCAAGGGCTGGACTCCGTTTTGTTTGTGATGCAGAAGCCTTCATGGAACAGCAATGACGGTGATCCGCGCTTCTGGAATGCGCGCGGTACCGTGAGGGGGTTGCTCGATAGCCTCTACCGTCTTTCGCTGGCACCACTACGCTTGAGGACCCGCGTTAGGACAGGTTTCAATAGCCACATCCGCTCTGAACATTTGTTCCTCTATTTGGCTGGCCTAGAGGAGGTCAGGGAGTTGGCGAGTGGCTATGAAAGCAATCAAGAGTTTTTCAAGGCGCTTGAAAGCACGTACATTTCTGAGCTCATCAACGATGTCAGAATTCGAGTGTCACTCAATAAGGCTGATGCCCCGCTGACCTTTAGAGAGCTTAGTGAAGGTGAGCAGCAATTGCTATTGGTCCTGGGGCTCATGCGGTTCACCAAAGAAGAGGAATCATTGTTCCTCCTTGATGAGCCGGACACGCATCTCAATCCCGCCTGGAGCGTTCAGTACAAAGAGTTCTTGCATGACTTTGGGGGACTAGATGCAGGCTCTCAGGTACTCATGGCGACCCATGACCCTTTGGTTGTCGCAAGCCTCACCAAAGATGAGGTCAGAATCCTAGAGCGTCGAGAAGACGGCAGGATTGTCGCTCTTGAGCCGCTTGAGGATCCAAGGGGTATGGGTGTCGGCGCCCTGCTCACAAGTGATGTTTATGGGCTTCGATCGCAACTGGATCTGGAGACTCTGAGGAAGCTTGACCGTAAGAGGGAGCTAGCGTCGAGAGAGTCTGTGCTGACCCCTGACGAGGAGCAGGAACTTTCAGCTCTGGGCCATGAGCTGAGGGGGCTTGGGCTCTTGCTCGAAAACCGCGACCCAGAATTCCAAGAGTTCTTGCGGGCCAAGTTCCGCGCACAGAGCCAGCCGCAGGACGAGGTCGTTCTGTCACGCGAAGAGATTGAGCAGAACAGGCAAGAGGCAGCCGAAATCGTGCGTGATCTGTTTGATGTTGATGATTGATGGGGGTCGGATTTGATTTTCATTGACATTGAAGAGGTAGGACTCCGTCTTAGCGCTGCGTGGCTTGAGTCGGCAAGGAAGGTGAAGGAGAATCTAGCGGCTGCAAGTACTGCCAAAGAGAGAGCGCGCATCATTGAGGAGAACGGCAAGCTCTGGCGTGACCTAAAGGCTGACCTGGCGGCCGTGAGTAACGGCAAATGTTGGTACTGTGAAACTCGCGATCACCGTTCAGACAACGCGGTTGACCATTACAGACCGAAGTCCTCGGTGAGAGGTGAGAACCATCCGGGTTACTGGTGGATAGCCTTCGATTATAAGAACTTTCGTTTCGCTTGCACTTTTTGTAACTCTTGGCGTAAGGGCCCCGATGGCACGGCTGGCGGTAAGTCGGACTATTTCCCCATCCTCGTAGGCTCTCAACGGGCTAAGGGCCCGGACGATATCCTGTCCGAGGAGGTGCCCCTGCTGATTGACCCTTGCTGCGCCACTGACGTAGCTTTGCTCTGGTTCGATGAGACAGGCCAAGTGTCCGCTAATCCTCATTGGGCAGACATTGACAGTGCAGCTCAGGAGAAAGTCGACACTTCCACCCGATATTACCATTTGGATCACGTGTATTTGGTGGAAGCTCGCCGCGCGGTATACGCCGAGATCCTCAAACTCTGCGATGATGCTGACAAGGCGCAAAGGTGGTGGATTAAGTCGAAGCAGTCGTCGGCTCGGGATCGCTATCGAGAAGCAATGTCGGACCTGGTGCGATCGTTGAAACGAGGCAGGGAGTATTCGGCGGTGGCATTGTGTGCAATCCGGGGCCACCGCGCGACAAGTGAGGCGGCCCGGGTCGCCTTCGAATACTTGAGCAGGTAGACGAGGGTGGTGGAGCGGCTTTGGGGTGGCGCTGCTTTGGCGCGAGTGATCATGGCCCCGTAAGCTTGCGGCGCGTCGGGCAGTCTGTGGACCTGCCCGGTAAAGCACGACGTTGGGGCCATGATCTTCGAGGCTCGCGCCAAAGTGGCTCCGTAAAGCCGTGGAGCCGACCGCCCTAGCCACGACGTACCTCTTCTCTGGCATCGGGTGGCTGATTGCTGTGCGCGGCACGGGCGTCGGCCGGGCTGGAGCGTGGCGGAGACAGGAGCGCAGGCCCGGCCGGGGGCCGTGCCGCGCGCGGTGAGCGGAGCGAGCCGCCTTGATGAAGTAGGGAAAGTTCTACCGCGCTCTTGGCTGTTGATCTTGTCCGGTCCCGGGAGATTCTTGACGCCGCCTGCCTCGGCTTGGCTGCTGATCATCCACGTCGTCAGTGCCTACTCTTGAGAGTGGGCTCCGGGCTACCCTTGTGCCGGCCGACATAAGAGGACGACAGGGAGCGTGCTAACCGGATGGGACCCAAGTCGGAGCGGGTCTACCGCACGATTCGCGAGTGGATCGCGACGGGACAGTACCCGCCAGGTTCCAAGCTCCCGTCTGAGCGGACCTTGTCGGAAGAGCTGGCCATCGGCCGGACCGCGCTACGGCAGGTGCTCGCCAAGCTCGTTGCGGAGAGTGTGATTGAGGTACACGGCCGCAGCTCCTACCGGGTGCCGGATCGTTCTGTGACGACGCAGGCGCCGGCTGATGTGGAACCGTGGCAGATCCATGGCGAGCGGACTCTGTATGACAACCGCTGGGTGAAGCTCAGCCTCGTCGACGTCGAACCGCCAGGGGTCGAGCGCTTCGAGCACCATGTCGTGAAACTTCATCACGTGGCCATCGCGGCCGTGATCGACGACCAGGACCGTGTCCTGATGATGTGGCGCTACCGCTTCGTGCCCGACTCGTTCGGATGGGAACTCCCGGGCGGCATCGTCGACGAGGGGGAGGACTCGCTGCAGACGGCGCTGCGTGAGGTCGAGGAGGAGACTGGTTGGCGGCCGAACTCCTTGGAGCACGTGGTCACGTATCAGCCCATGGTGGGCATGGTCGATTCGCCGCACGATATCTTCGTGGGCAAGGGCGCCAAGCTCGTTGGTGAGCCGTCCGATCTGGAGGAGGCCGGGCACATCGCCTGGGTGCCGCTCGCCGACATTCCTGGCCTCATGGCCCGGGGTGAACTCATGGGCTCCGGCACGCTCGTGGCCTTGCTCCATGTCCTCTCCGCACGAGGTGCTGGAGCTCCGCCTACAAACGCTGCGTGAGCTGTTCGACTCGACGCCGTTGGCGTACGGACCCGGTGCGGTTCGCTATCAGGCGGGCCTGGCGAAGGTGCTTGTGCGCCTGGTCGTACTCGCCGCGGGCTATGTGTGCCTGGGCCAGGTCGCAACGCATACCTGCGGAGGCCCGTATGAACGTCGGGTCGGCGGTGTCCAGAGCGGTGTAGAGGCTTTCTACCGCTTCTTCGTCCCCGATCAGGGCCAGCGCGTTACCCCGCCATCTGGCGAGGTGCCCGCCGTTGAGAAAGATGCTCAGCATGTCGGGGTCACGGGCTTCGTCACCCGAGGGCAGGGAGCGCGCCGCGCTCTCCAGTGCGCGCTTGCAGTCGTCGGGCATTCCCGCTCGGGCGCAGATCTCGGCTTCGGCGGCGTACAACCAGGCCGTAAGGCGTGGGGACATGGCCTTTCCGCCAAGTCGCTGGGCCTCGTGGATGAGCTGCACTGCCATGGGTGAGCGTCCGGCGTCGCAGAGGACGTAGGCCTGCTCGGCTGTGGCGTGTGCCAGGTACATCGGCTCTTCGGCCTCTTGGGCGGCTCGCTTGCCCAACTCGTAGTGCCGCCAGGCTCGCTCGATGGCTCCGACGTCAAGTGCTTGCCAGGCGGCCAGTGTCGCTGCTCCAGCCAAGGCACGTGCGACTGGACGCCGTGTCTCGGGCAGTACGGCGAAGGTGAGAGCGTCCTCAAGCGTCGCAAGGTGTGCCGTCATCTGGTCGACCAGGCTTGCTGCACCCATCTGCCGGTCTACGGTCCTGAGCAGTTCCGTTTGATCCATGAACGTGCTCACCATGGTCACGCTGATGCTGCGAGCCGCGTCGATACGGCCCATCAGTTCGTCGTATCCGTCGGTCGTGGCGGCAGGCACCAGCAACTCTGTCCTGCCCGCCAGCTCGTCGTCTGTGATGCCGAGCAGCGCTCGCAGTATCTTCGCGTAGCGGGCTGAGATGGAGCGCCGGCCGTTCTCCCACTCCGAGACGTACACGCGCAGGCTGGCTGTTGATGCGACGTCGAGCATGTGTTGTCGCGCATAGCGCTCGATCTCCCGAACGAGCCGCTCTTGCGACCACTCCCGTGCGCTCCTTGCTGTCTTTAGTCCGTTCGTCACGTGGCGCCGCCCTGCCTGGGTTACAGAGACCTCATTGCAGCATGCCTGAGATCACCGCAGGTCGGCAGGGGTTAACGCGTCAGGTGTTAACCCCTGTTGGCTACCGGGGCGTTGGCGGAGACGGTTCCCTAGAACCATCGCAGCAAGGCGAGTTGAGATGCCGAAGCAGCGACGGCGCTTGACATCTGGTGCGCACCAGATGCAGCCTACTGGTGCGCACCAGTAGGGGCGCTCCCCGCAGCTTTGCTGCATTCATCTGTCAATACACGAGAGCGGCGACCCACCGCCAAGCAAGTACGCCGCTCCCGCCCCTCGCAAGGGAGTTCCATCATGCGTCAGATTCCCGTTGAGACGTCCGGCGCGACCGTGATGGTCGCCAAGGCCCCGCAGCCCAAGGTCCGTGACCGCCGTACCGGTGAGATCGCCACCGACGCCGACGGCGTCAAGCTGATGACCGTGGACGTGATGTTCGCGGCCAACGACGAGGTCGAGATCCTTTCCATCACCGTCCCGGAGCCCGGTATCTCCAGTGACCTGGCCATGGGCACCCCCGTAGCGCTGACGGGTCTGATCGCCCGGCCGTGGGAGAACGAGTTCAACGGCCAGAAGCGCCACGGGATCGCCTTCCGCGCGGTCGCCGTCACCTCCCTGGCCGCCACCGGCTCGGCCTCTGAGGCGGCCTGATCATGACCTGGTTCATGGTCGCTGTGGTTGTGGTCGTCGCCGCTGCGGGTCTCCTGCGGTGGCGGCGCCCCGCCTGGTACTGGCTGACCTTCGGGGTCCTCGTCGCCACGGTGCGGGTCCTGGTCCGCTACGCCTCGGTCATGGACGCCTGCGGCCTGACGGTTCCGCCCTCGCGCTGGCGGCTGGCTCTGGCCCGGGTGGCCAACCGGCCGGTGCCGGACTCCCGTATCCCGCGCATCCTGCGGCTGCGGCCCACCCGCACCGGCTTGGTCCTGCGTCTCAAGCTCCGACCGGGACAGGACGCCTTCGACGTCTCTGCCGCGACGGACCGGCTGCGCCACTCCTTCGGGATGTACGGCGTGACCTCCCGAGAGGTCCGCTCGGGTGTCGTTGAGGTGCGGATGACCGGCTACGACGTGCTCAAGCAGGTCCAGATGCCCGCCAAGACTGACACGCGCCCGATGCGGGTTCCGGTCGCGCTGCGGGAAGACGGTTCGGTGCACTACCGCGACTACCGCGCCGTCCCCCATGGCCTGACCCTTGGGGCCACTGAGTCGGGCAAGTCCGTCTATCAGCGCAACCTGGTCGCCGCACTCGCCCCGATGGACGTCGCCTTGGTCGGCATCGACTGCAAGCAAGGCGTCGAGCTGTTCCCGCTCGCCCGCCGCTTCTCCGCCCTGGCCGACAACCCCGACACCGCCCTGGAACTGCTCGAAGCCCTGGTGTCGCACATGGAGGAGGTCTACCAGCTGATCCGGGCGGAGCAGCGCATCAGTGTCGCGGTGCCGGATGCGGAGATCGCTGCCGACATCTGGGATCTGCCCGACGACATCCGCCCGGTACCGGTCGTGGTCCTGGTCGACGAGGTCGCCGAACTCGCCCTGTTCGCTTCGAAGGAGGAGGAGAAGCGCCGGGACCGGATCATCACCGCGCTGGTCCGTCTCGCCCAGCTCGGCCGCGCGGCCGGCATCTACCTGGAGATCTGCGGACAGCGCTTCGGCTCCGAACTCGGCAAGGGCATCACCATGCTCCGAGCCCAGCTCACCGGCCGCACCGCCCACCGCGTCAACGACGAAACATCCGCCAACATGGCCTTCGGCGACATCTCCCCGGACGCCGTCCTGGCCGCCATCCAGATCCCCGCCGAAACACGCGGCATCGCGATCGCCGGTGACTCCACCGGAGGCTGGCACCGCATCCGCGCCCCGCACACCTCGCTGCGCCAGGCCGTGAACACCTGCAACAAGTACGCCGACCGCACCCCCGACGTGCCCGCCCTGGCCGCCTACCGGCCCGCCGTCGCCGCGCTGCCCTCGGCCCGGGTGCCGCTGTCCAAGACAGCCCCCGCCACCGCCTGACCCTTCCCCTGCTCCACCGGTCGGCGCGACCGCTTCGCGCCAGGTCCCTACCCCCGCCATGCCACATCACAGGAAGGAGCCGTGATGGCCCGCCCCGCTCTCCGCGTCGACGCGGTCCTGGTCCAGGCCGTCATTGCCGGGGCGCTGTCCTTCGCCCACCTGCACGACCTGGCCGCCGCTGCCGGACAGGACGGCTGGAAAGCCTGGGCCTACCCGATCAGCGTGGATCTGCTCCTGGTCGCCTCCTGGCGGCGGCTCCGTTCCGATGGCCCGTCCCGGCTGGCCTGGTGTTGGTTCATCGTCGCCCTGTTCGCCTCCCTCGGCGCCAACATCGCCACCGCCGGACTCCTCGACCTGACCGACGTCCCGGCCTGGCTGCGCATCCTCGTCGCCGCCTGGCCCGCCCTCGCCTTCATGGGCGGCACCCTCCTCGCCCACTCCGCACCGGAGCAGGTTCCGGATCCGCCGGCACCCATAGCCCCGGCCACCCAGCAGGACGAGATCGAACCAGAGCCCGAGCCTGAGCTGGTTCCGGCGATCGACGACACCCCGGCCCCTGCCGCCGCCGAGCCCGCCCCGCCCGTGCCCGCTCCGGCTGTGCCGGTCCCGGCCGCGCTGGTCGACCACGCCCGCAAGGTCGCCGACGACCACCGCACCCGCACCGGTTCGCCGATCGACACCGACACCCTGCGCGCCCGGCTCGGCGTCCCGCCTCAGCTGGCCGATGCCATCGTCGCCCAACTCGCCTGACATCGAAGGGAGACACGCCATGACCAGTGACCCGGCCGACCTGACCGTCGCCGACCACCTCGACGCCGCCCGCGAGATGGCCGCCGCGAACCGGCCCTTCCTCGCTCACCTGCTCGCCGAGGAAGCCGCCCGCCGCACCCCCGACCCGGCCACCGCCGCCGGTATCCGCGCCGCCTTCCCCGACTCGGCACTGACCCGAGAGGAGACCGACTGACATGCCCGCTCGTGACCACTTCCACTCCGTGATGCGGATCGGCCCGGTGCAGATCGGCACCCACCGCGACCGCCACGGCCAGACCAAGTACGCCGCCGTGTGCACCACCGACCGCTGCGGCTGGTCCTCCGACTACTCCAGCCAGTCCGCCGCCCAGCTCGCCGCCCGCACCCACCGCTGCCGCGTCCGCTAGGAGGCAACGCCATGGAAGTACCGCTCTGGCTCGCGCTGCTCGTCGTCGGCTACCTCGGCGTCAAGCTCATCCGCCCGCCCGCCTGGCTCATCGCCGTCCTGCTGCTCGGTGGCTTCCTCCTCGCCGACAGCGTCCTTGCCCCCGCCATCGACGCCTTCATCAAGTAACCGCCCCCGTAAGGGAGAACCGCTGATGTTCCGTCCGAGGATCCCGACCATGCCCACGCCGACCGGCCACGTCACGCCGCCTGCCGTGGTCGAGCCGACCACCATCGTCCCGGCCGCCCAGACTCCGCCGCGTGCCCCGGTGGCCCCGGCCCCCGCGCCTGCCCGGCCGACGGTGCAGCTCACCCCGGGCACCGCGCTGGCCCTGGTCGGCGGCGGCACCGCCGTGGTCTTGGTCGTCGGCGCCGTTCTGGTCTCCATGCTCCTGGCGGTCGCCGTCACCGGCGCCTCGGTCGCCGTCTGCGCCGTCGTCCTGCGCTCACTCATCGCCGCGGAAACGAAGCGACGCTGACCGGCCCCCGGGCGGCCCTGAAACCGCCAAGTCTCCGCCGCCCGGGCGCCGTCCCTGTCCGATCTCACAACCGGAAGGAACTCCCAGCATGACGCACCGCACCTCACCGGCAGCCCGCATCTGCCCGAACTGCGACGGCTTCGCCACGGTCGCCATCACCACCGGCAGCCGCGACCAGCACGGCCACCTGCCCACGCTCACCATCGCCTGCCGGGCCTGCAACGGCCAGGGCACTGTCCCCGCCCGCCGCGTCCAGGAGGGTGCACGTGCCTGACCTGCTCGACCCGACCACCCTCGGCGACCTGCTGAGGGTGGCTTCGGCCTCTGACTACCACCGCTGGCACGAGCAGATCCGCCGCACCGGCGGCTGCGCCGACCCCATCCACCTCACCGGCTGGACCCTCACCAAGGACAAGACCACCGGCCAGACCCTGCACCACTACACCACCGCCAACGAGCCGGGCGGCCGTCTCCGCGTCGCCTGCGGGAATCGCCGCGCTTCGCGCTGCCCCTCCTGCGCCTGGACCTACGCGGGCGACACCTACCACCTCATACGCGCCGGACTCGCCGGAGACGACCGACGCGATATCCCCGCCACCGTCCGCGACCACCCCCGTGTCTTCGCCACCCTCACCGCCCCCTCGTTCGGCAGGGTCCACAACCGGCCCGACCGGGGGGCCTGCCGCTGCGGCACCCGCCACGCCCCGGACGCCCCGGAACTGGGCACCGCCCTGGACCCGGCGACGTACGACTACGCGGGTGCCGTGCTGTTCAACAACCACGCCGGGCAGCTCTGGCAGCGCTTCACCAACCGCCTCCGCCGCGAGATCGCCGCCCGCGCCGGCATCACACAGCGGGACCTGAAGGAGTGCGCCCGCCTTTCGTACGGCAAGGTCGCCGAGTTCCAGAAACGCGGCGCCCTGCACTTCCACGCCGTGATCCGCATCGACGGCCCCGACGGACCCGAGACCGCCCCGCCCTCCTGGGCGACCGTCGACCTCCTCGCCGACGCGATCCGAGCAGCTGCCGCGCACTCCTACACCTCAGTCTCCGTCCCGGCCGCCGAAGACCAACCGGCCCGCACCTTCCGCTGGGGCACCCAGCTCGACGTCCGGCCCGTGAAGGCCTTCGGCGACGGCTCCGACATCACCGAACAGGCCGTCGCCTCCTACGTCGCCAAGTACGCCACCAAGGCCGCCGAGAACACCGGCACCCTGGACCGCCGCATCGGCGAACTCTCCGAACTCGACCGCCACCAGGTCCCCGACCACACCCGCCGCCTCATCCAGGCCTGCAAGCAGCTCGACCCGCTCTACCCCGACCGGCGCCTATGGGCCTGGGCTCACATGCTCGGCTTCCGCGGCCACTTCTCCTCCAAGTCCCGCCGCTACTCCACCACCCTCGGAGCCCTCCGCCAGGCACGCGCCGACTACCGCGCAGCCCAAGAACACGCCGCCCTCGGCCTGGACGACCGCGAGCCGGACACCGTCCTGGTCCTGGCCGACTGGCAGTACGCCGGACACGGCCACACCCCCGGCGAATCAGCCCTCGCCGCCACCATCGCCCGAGACATCCAAACCAACCGCGAAACCGCCCGCGAAGCCCTGCTCAGCGAAGGGAGTGGTTCATGACCACGGCCACCAGGTCGCGCTCCATGCTCACCCTCGCAGAGGTCTGCGAGGAGCTGAGCATCTCGCGCTCAACCTTCTACGACTGGCGAGCGAAGAGGCGTGCACCGCGCTGCATCAAGCTCCCGAATGGCGACCTCAGAATCCGGCGGAGCGACCTCGATCACTGGCTCGATGACCGGGAGGACGCCGCCTGATGGAGACGACGTACGACGTAAAGGTCTACAAGATCCTCACCTACAAGGGCGCCCGGAAGACCACCTACACCGTGCGCTGGGTGGTCGCGGGGAAGCGCTGGCGTGAGCCCTTCGACACCGTTGCGCTCGCGGAGGGTTTCCGCTCCGAACTCATCCGGGCCACTGGCAAGGGCGAGGCATTCGTCATCGCCACCGGACTCCCGGTCTCCCACCGCTCCAAGTCGGCTGCCATGAGTTGGTACAAGTTCGCCGTCGAGTATGTGGATGCCCGGTGGCCTCAGCTCGGCGGCAACAGCCGCAAGAACATGGCCAAGACCTTGACGGCGACCACCATCGCGCTGCTGCGGGCCAAACCCACCCAGTTCGCGCCTGCCGCCGTGCGCACCGCCCTGCGTGAGTGGGCGTTCAACACCAACCGACGCCCCGACGCACCCCGAGACGTGGTGGCCATCCTCCGATGGGTTGAGCGGAACTCCCTGCCCGTCTCGGCCTGGGAGGACCCGGAGAAGGTCGACCAGGTCCTGCGCGCCATCGACACGCGCCTCGACGGCAAGCAAGCGGCGGCCTGGTCCCGCAAGCGCAACCGCCGCATCCTCAACGTCGCCATGAAGTACGCGATCCGGCGGCGCATCCTACGGACCAACCCGCTTCCCAAGGGCAAGGAGTCGACGGCCGTTGTAAAGACCACGAATGCCGTGGACAAACGGTCCCTGCTGAACCCGGAGCAAGCGGCGGCAATCCTCGACTGGATACGGCGCCGGCCACGCGGCGGCGAGCGACTTCACGCCTTCTTCGCCACGCTGTACTACTGCGGTCCCCGGCCCGAGGAGGCCGTAGCGATGCGGGTGGAGGACGTGACCCTGCCCGAGCCCGACGCTGCCGACCAGTGGTGCGAGCTGCTGATCCACACCGCGACCCCCGAGGTCGGAAAGCAGTGGACAGACACGGGGGAGATCCACGAACAACGCGACCTGAAAGGCCGTGCGGAGGGTGAGACCCGCACTGTCCCGGGGCATCCCGCCCTCACGCGCATCCTGCGGCAGCACATCGAGGACGAAGAGCTCAAGCCAGGTGACCTGCTGTTCCAAGGCGAGTCGGGCGGCATCCTCGCCGGTTCCGTCATCCGTCGAGCGTGGCGCAACGCCCGAAAGGCCGTACTGCCCCCGCACGTCTTCGAGTCACCCACCGGACGGCGTGTCTACGACAACCGGAACACGCGCCTGACGAAGTGGCTGAACGACGGGATTCCACCCGCACAGGTGGCCGAGTGGGCCGGAAACAGTGTTGCCGTGCTCCTGGCGACCTACGCCCGCTGCGTCGAGGGCCAGCTGCCCGACCTGAAGAGGCGGCTCGAAGCTGCCGGAGATCTTCCTGAGCGGCCGTCCGCCGACTGACCTCGCGGCCCGCAGAAACTTCGACACGTATTCGACACGGCCACCCGCAAGAACCCGGTAACAGCCGGACAGCCCCGGAGCCCGCCCTTGATCACCAAGAGGGCGTCCGGGGCTTCGGCGGGTCGGTCGGAACCCACCCTGACCAGCAAAAAGCCCTCCCCAAGGGGAGGGCGGAGACTTGCGCCCCCGGCAGGACTCGAACCTGCGGCCAAGCGCTTAGAAGGCGCCTGCTCTATCCACTGAGCTACGGGGGCCGGTGTGGTGGCCTCTGTCGTGGTGCCCTGGTGTGGGCTGATCCGTGACGTTGCCGGGGACAAGGATAGGGCTCCCGCGTCCTTGTCCCTGTTGCTTCGCCTCCGTGGCTCGATGTGGAGGTTCAGTGAAGCGGTCCTGATAATCGCAGGCAGGTACGAATCGTGCACCGCTTTTGGCGTCCGAGGCATCGGGTGTTGTGCACTCGTTATGCCTGGAGTGCGCCCGTGTCCCAGTCGTCCCTTCCGTCCCTTGTGTTCTGTCGGCGCGCAGACATGCTCATATGCTTCAGAATTCCCCTAAAATTGGGCATTCTTCACATGTGGTGACCTTGGACGTACGGCCTCAGCTGCTCAACGCACTCTCCGCCCTGCGCGACCGTGTCGCCGCCGCACGCTTCCCGCTGCCCCTGGCGGGGGCCCCACGCGCGCGTGCCAGCCGCGACGAACTGCTCGCTCAGCTCGACGACTACTTGGTGCCCCGGCTGAGAGACCCCGAAGCGCCACTTCTGGCCGTCGTGGGGGGCTCCACGGGGGCCGGGAAATCCACGCTGGTGAACTCCCTCGTGGGGCGGCGGGTCAGCGAGGCCGGGGTGCTGCGGCCGACGACACGGACCCCCGTGCTGGTCTGCCATCCGGAGGACCATCACTGGTTCAGCGGGATGCGGGTGCTCCCCGATCTCACCCGTGTGTGGGTTCCCCAGCAGGACCCCACGGACGATCTGCTGCTCCCGGGCGAGGACCCCGCGCGCGTGCTGCGCGTCGAGACCACCGAGACGCTGCCGCCCGGCCTCGCCCTCCTCGACGCCCCCGACATCGACTCCCTGGTCTCCGACAACCGCGTCCTGGCCGCCGAGCTCATCTGCGCGGCCGACATCTGGATCATGGTCACCACGGCCGCCCGCTACGCCGACGCCGTCCCCTGGCACATGCTGCGCACCGCCAAGGAGTACGACGTCACCCTGGTCACCGTCCTGGACCGGGTGCCCCACCAGGTCGTCGCCGAGGTGTCGCGGCAGTACGGGGCCCTGCTCACCAAGGCCGGACTCGGGCAGGTGCCGCGGTTCACCGTGCCCGAACTGCCCGAGTCGGCCTGGGGCGGCGGGCTCCTACCGGCCAGCGCCGTGGCCCAGCTGCGCACCTGGCTGGTCCACCAGGTCCAGGACCCGGCGGCCCGGCAGCAGGTCATGGCCCGCACCGCGTACGGCGTCCTCGACTCCCTCAAGTCCCGGATGCCCGAGCTGGCCGCCGCCGCCGCCGCACAGTACGCCGCCGCGCTGCGGCTCACCGCCGCCGTCGACGGGGCGTACGACAGCGAGCACTCGCGCGTGCGGGGCCGATTGCAGGCCGGGGCGGTGCTCGCCGGGGACGCGCTCAAGCGGTGGCGCGCCTTCCCGCTGGACTGCACCGCCGACGAACTCCTCGACGCGCTCGTGGAGAGCCTGAGCGCGCTGCTGCTGTGCGCCGTCACCGCCGCCGACGAGCGCATCGACGACGCCTGGCGGCGCGAACCCGCGGCGGCCGCACCCGGGCTCGCCGACCGCGAACCCGCCGCGGAGAGCGCCGAACACCGGATCGGTCTCGCCGTACGGCGGTGGCGGCGGGAGCTAGAGGAGCATGCCGAGGACGAGGTGCGCGAGCTCGACCGGAACCTCGCGCCCGACCCAGAGGTGGTCGCTGCCCTGGTCGCCACCTCCCTGCTGGGCGGCCGCCGGGGACGGACGGCCGGGGAGGGGCTCGCCGAGCGGATCGGCGCCCACGGAGCGCTGCGGCTGCGCGACCGGGCCGGACGGCTGCTCACCGAGCACGTCGACCGGGTCCTGCACGCCGAACGCGAGCGCCGACTGGCCCCGCTCGACGCCCTCGACATCCACCCGGAGCCCCAGGCCGAACTCATCGCCGCCCTGTCCGTACTGCAGAAGGAGAGGTGACCGGTGACCGCCGTCACTGACCAGGACCACACCGAGCGCTCCGACCAGCCGGGCGACGCGGACGAGGCGAGAGCCGCCGAGAACCCATCGGCGCAGGCACCTGAGAGCGCGCCCGAGAACGCCTCCGAGGGCGAGAGCACGGACGACGCCCACGCGCGCGTGCCGGGCGGCGACTCCTCCTCCCGTACGGATGCCCGCATGGACGCCCGTACAGACTCCCGTACGGACTCCTCGGCCGCCTGGGACGACGGGCTCATCGCGCGGCGGGTCGACGAGACCACCGCGGGAAACCAGTACGCCGTGGTCGACAGCCGTACCGCCGCCCCGCCGACGGTGTCCCCGCTGGTGTACGACGGGCCGTTGCGCTCCCGGCTGGAGACGTTGCGCGAACTGGTGGGGCTTTCCCGCACCCGGCTCGACAGCCGGACGCTGGCGGAGGCGGGCCGGGTGCTCGACGAGGCGGCCGCGCGGCGCAGGCTCTCCGGGCAGCACACCGTCGTCGCCATCGCGGGCGCCACGGGCAGCGGCAAGTCACAGCTGTTCAACGCGCTCGCCGGGGTGGCCATCTCGGAGACGGGAGTACGCCGTCCCACCACCGCGGCGCCCATCGCGTGCAGCTGGAGCGACGGAGCCGCGAGCCTCATCGAACGGCTCGGCATCCCGCCCCGGCTGCGCCGGCGTCCGCTGCCGACCGGGGACGGGGAGTCCCAGCTGCGCGGACTCGTCCTCGTCGACCTGCCCGACCACGACTCCGCGGCCGTACAGCACCGCGAGCACGTGGACCGCATCCTGGCGCTCGTCGACGCGGTCATCTGGGTCGTCGACCCGGAGAAGTACGCCGACGCCGTCCTCCACGAGCGCTATCTGCGGCCGATGGCGGCCCACGCGGAGGTCATGTTCGTCGTCCTCAACCAGATCGACCGGCTGCCCGGGGAGGCCGCCGAGCAGGTCCTCGACGATCTGCGGCGGCTCCTCGACGAGGACGGCATCGCCCTCGGGGAGTACGGCGAGCCGGGTACGACCGTGCTCGCGCTGTCCGCGCTCACCGGCGACGGCGTCGGTGAACTGCGCGAGGCACTCGGCCAGTTCGTCGCGGAGCGCACGGCGCCGGCCCGCCGTATCTCCGCCGACGTGGACATCGCGGCCGCCCGGTTGTGGCCCGTCTACGCCACGCAGCGGCGGACCGGGCTCAGCGAACAGGCCCGGGAGGAGTTCGCGGACCGGCTAGCGGACGCCGTGGGCGCCACGGCGGCGGGCGAGGCCGCCGAACGCGCGTGGCTGCGCAACGCCAACCGTGCCTGCGGGACGCCCTGGCTGCGGTTGTGGCGCTGGTACCAAGACCGCGGCGAGCCCGCTACGGGGCGGCTCCCCTCGCGCACGCAGGCCGACGAGGAGGCCACCGCCCGGCAGCGGGTCGAGCAGGCGGTACGGACGGTGGCCGACCGGGCCTCGGCCGGTCTGCCCGCGCCTTGGGCGCATGCGGTGCGCGAGGCGGCCGTCCGCGGCTCCCAGGGGCTGCCCGAGGCGCTGGACGAGCTGAGCGTGCGCGCGGGAGTGCCGACGGGGCGCCCGCCGCGGCCGGGGTGGTGGCCGATGGCTGTACTGTCCCAGGCGTCCATGACCGCCCTCCAGTTCCTGGGCGGCCTGTGGCTGCTGGGCCAGATCGTCGGGGTCATGTCGCCGAACCTGGGCGTGCCGGTGCTGCTGATGGTGATCGGCATCGTCGGCGGGCCCCTCATCGAGTGGAGCTGCCGGATGGCGGCACGGGGGCCGGCCCGGCGCTACGGCTTGGAGGCGGAACGCCGGTTGCGGGAGGCGGCGGCCGGGTGCGGGAGGGCTCGGGTGCTGGATCCGGTGGCGGCGGAGCTGCTGCGGTACCGGGAGGTTCGGGAGCGGTACGGAAGGGTGGTGGGGGCGGGGAGCTGATGCCGGGCCGGGACGGTGCCTTAGGGAGCGGCGTGGCGGTTGTGACGGGCCGCAGATGGCACTCGGCGTCACTCACCACTCCACTTCACTCGCCACTTGGCGTCATTGGCACTTGGCGTCATTCCGCATTTGGCGTCATTCGGCTCTTGGCGTTTCTCGCCACTCGGTGTCGCGCATCGCTCGGCGCACGCACCACTGGGCGTCACCCGTCCGGGTGGCGGCGTTGTCCACAGGCGGGCGGTGATCCACAGCGCTCAGCGGGCTCGGCCCGGCGGCGGCAGTCTGGCAGACACAGCCGTACGGGACGGGCCCGTACGCGTATCGGCCCGGTGTCGCAGTCCGGGTGAGGGAGGGGTTCGCGATGAACGAGACGATGATCTGCGCGGTCGGCAGGGTGGCGACGCAACCGGTGTACCGGGAGATGGCGTCCGGCCCGTCGGCGAGGTTCCGGATGGCCGTGACCGCGCGCTACTGGGACCGCGAGAAGAACATGTGGACGGACGGGCACACCAACTTCTTCACGGTGTGGGCCAACCGGCAGCTCGCCACGAACACGGCGGCGTCGCTGACGGTGGGCGAGCCCGTGATCGTCCAGGGCAGGCTCAAGGTGCGGACCGATGTGCGCGAGGGGCAGAGCTGGACCTCGGCGGACATCGACGCGGTCGCGATCGGACACGACCTGGCCTGGGGCACCTCGGCGTTCCGCCGCGCAGGCAAGCTGGAGACGGCGTCCGCGCCGACGCAGGCCGAACCCAACTGGGAGACCCCGCCCGGGGATTCACCTGATCGGATCCCGGATTCCGCGGACACCGCCGCCCAACAACCCCCGGGCGTCGCCGTATTGACGTGACGTCAATCACCCGCCCGCCTGCCCGAAGTGCGGCTTATCGGTGAGTGCGCACCGAAAAATCGGCGGTGGACTTGTCGATAAGCCCTGCTCACAAGGGGTCTTGGCGATAACGATTCCGAGTCGGATCACTCGTCCGACCGTCTCACCGGCGAGCGGCGTCCGCCGCGTACCTAGGATGCCGGGCATGGCTCTCGGGGCTCTTGCGGCCTGTGAGGCCTGTGATTCTGCTGGTGGGACCGTACCCCCCACATCGACGGGTCCTGCTCGAAGGGGAATTTGGTGTTTGCTTCGTTCTCTGCGGTGTTCGTACGCAGGCGAGGGGCTGCCCGCCTCGGTGCCGCGACGCTGGTGTCCGGGCTCGTCGCCGCGGGCGGGCTGGCCGGCGCCGGCCAGGCGACCGCCGAGGAGACCACGCGCAGTGCGGGCGGGGCGACCGCGACGATAGCCGGGCTCAAGACGTACGGCACCGCGGTGATACACGGCGACACCGGGGACCAGCAGGTGTCGGCCGGCCTGTTCGAGATGTCCGTCGAGGGCGGCGGCATGCTCCAGACGTACTGCGTCGACCTGCACAACCCGACGCAGCGGGACGCCAAGTACCACGAGACGCCCTGGAGCGGCACGTCCCTGGGCGCCAACAAGGACGCCGGCCGGATCCGCTGGATCCTCCAGAACTCCTACCCGCAGGTGAACGATCTCGCGGCGCTGGCACGGAAGGCGGGCGTCCGCGGTGCGCTGACCGAGCAGGACGCGGCGGCCGGCACGCAGGTGGCGATCTGGCGCTATTCGGACGACGTGGCCGTCGACGCCCTCGACCCGCAGGCCGAGCAGCTCGCGGACCATCTGGAGAAGAACGCCCGGAGCCTGCCCGAGCCCCGGGCCTCGCTGACCCTCGACCCGCCGGCGGTCTCCGGCCGGCCGGGGGAGCGGCTGGGCCCGGTGACGGTGCGCACCGACGCCGGCAGCGTGACGGTGAGCCCGCCTGCGGACGCCGCCACGAGCGGGGTCCGGATCGTCGACAAGCAGGGCAAGTCCGTCACCTCCACGTCCGACGGCGGACAGGTGTTCTTCGAGGTGCCCAAGGACGCGGCGGCCGGCACGGCGGAACTGACCGTGCAGGCCTCGACCACCGTGCCGGTCGGCCGGGCCTTTGCCTCCGAGAGCCGGAGCCAGACGCAGATCCTGGCCGGTTCCAGCGAGTCGACGGTGTCGGCGACGGCCGGGGCGACCTGGGCGAAGGAGGGCCCGATCCCGGCACTGTCGGCGGCGAAGAACTGCGCCGAGGGTGGCGTGGACATCATCGCGTCCAACAAGGGCGACGAGCCGTTCACCTTCGAGCTGGCCGGACTCGATCACACCATCGCCGCGGGTGAGTCCCGAACCGTGACGGTCCCGCTCCAGGAGGACCAGGCGTACGACTTCACGATCCACGGCCCGGGCGGCTTCACCCAGCGCTTCACCGGCATGCTGGACTGCCAGATACAGGGCAGCGAGACCGGCACGGCCACACAGACCCTCAGCGAACCGAGCCCGGCCTCGGTGGGCGGCACGGCGACGGACACCAACCTCGCCGAAACCGGCAGCTCCGGAGTCACCCCTCTCATCGCAGGCATCGCCATCGCCCTGGTCCTGATCGGCGGGACGACCCTGATAGTGCTCCGCCGCGGGGAGACACCGGCGGGGGACTGACGGTCACGCTCCGCTGAAGGCCACTGCCCGGGCAGCCCCTCGCTCTACGCTCAACCCATGAAGATCACGGTACGGGCGGCAGTCGAGGCGGATCTGGCGGCGCTGCTGGGCCTCTTCGGCGAACTGAACCCGGACGACGCGCCGTTGTCCCAGGCGGCCGCGGATGCCGTCTGGGTGGCGATATCCGGGCAGCAGGGGCGGACCGTCCTGGTCGCCGAGGCCGAGGGTGTCGTGGCCGGGACGGTGGACTGCCTGGTGATGCCGAATCTCACCCGCGGCGGTCGAGCCATCCTGTTCGTGGAGAACATGGTGGTGGCCGGCCGCTTCCAGCGGCGGGGCGTCGGGCGTCGCCTGATGGAGGCGGCCGTGCGGCTGGGGGAGTCGGCCGGCTGCTACAAGGTGCAGTTGCTGGCGGCGGACGACGAGTACGTGCACAGCTTCTACGAAGCGTGCGGCTTCAAAGCGCTGGCGCAAGGGTTTCGCCGCTATGTGGAGTAGCTGTGCGCATTCCCGACGGGAACCGAACCGATTCCCCTGACGTGTTTCGGGGCAAGGGGTGGTGCCTCGCGCTGCGATCAGACCAAGATCGAGGCAAGGCCGGTGCGGATGTCAGTGCCGGAAGGGATACTTGCGGCGACGGATGACCATGGGGGAGGTCACAGTGACACATCTGCCGACGAGCAGCACACGACCAACGGGGCGGGGCCTGCCCACCCTCCCGGCCGTGCCGGCCCAACCGGCACCACCGGCCCAAGCCCCCCACGGCTCTGCGGAGCCTCAGCCCCGGCGTACCGCCTTCGCCGAGGGGCTGGACCAACTCCGTGCCGCCGCCACCACAGAGCCCGGCCGCCTCCGTATCATCGGCGCCCTGCTCGCGCTCCTCGTCGTCGCCTTCGGCGCCGTCACCGCCTGGCAGATGACCGACCGCGCGGCCGCCGCCGATGACGTCCTCACCAGCAGCCAGCCCCTCAGTTCGGACGCGGCCGACATCTACCGCTCCCTCGCGGACGCCAACACCGCCGCCTCCAGCGGTTTCCTCGCCGGCGGCCAGGAGACGGCCGCCTCCCGCGACCGCTACGAGAAGGACATCCGCACGGCTGCGGAGAAACTCGTCAACGCCGCCGCCAACTCGGACCCGGACTCCCCGTCCGCGGCGACCATCGCCAAGCTCAACAGACTCCTCCCGGAGTACAAGGGCCTGGTCGAACGCGCCCGCACCTACAACCGCCAGGGCTTCCCGGTCGGCGGCGCCTATCTCCGCTACGCCAACGAGAAGATGCAGCAGGAGATGCTCCCGGCGGCGGAGGACCTGTACAAGAAGGAGAACCAGCGCCTGCGCGCGGACTACGCGGACGCCACGCCCTACCCCTGGGCCGCCATCGCCCTCGGCATCGCCGCCCTGGCCGCCCTCGCCTGGGCCCAGCACCGCAACTACCAGCGCACCAACCGCGTTTTGAACCACGGCCTGGTCGCCGCCACGGCCACCGCGACGGTGGTCCTCCTCTGGCTGGTCGTCGGCCACAGCGTCGCCCGCGCGGGCCTGAACGACTCCTACGACCACGGCGTCCGCTCCCTGAACGTGCTGCACGACGCCCGTATCGCCTCCCTCAAGGCCAGGGGCAACGAGAATCTGACCCTGGTGGCCCGCGGAGCCGAGACGAAGAAGGTCGGCGAAGAGACCTACGACGCCTACGACTACGACTTCCGCACGGACATCAACGCCCTGGGCAAGTACCTGGCGGCCGCCGGCGAGCTCGCCGACGACGCGTCGGGCGAAAGCCCCGTCACCGCCGCCGTCGGCAACATGACGGAGTGGAAGAAGCGCCACACCGCGGCCCGCGAGCAGGACGAGAAGGGCAACTACCAGCAGGCGCTGGACAAGGTCATCGGCACCGAGAACGCGACCGGCGAGTGCTTCGACGGCGTCGACGAGAACCTGCGCACGGCACTCGCGCACGAGGAGACCGAGTTCAAACGCGCGGCCGGTGACGGCCGGGACGCCCTGACGGGCCTGTCGGCAGGCGCGGCCGTCCTCGCGGTGCTCGGCGCAGCGGGCGCGGTGCTGGGCATCGGCCGCAGGCTGTCGGAGTACCGATGAACGGGACACTGGTGAAAGGGGGCGTGACCATGCGAGCACGACGTCTGCGGGCCAGTCTGAAGGGCTGGGGCGGGGTGGCCGCGATGGCGGTCGTCTGCGCCCTGGTGGCCGTCTTCGCACTGTGCGTCCCGCTGTCCGGACCAAAAGGCGTGGACGGCCAGGCCGTCGCCCAGTCGGCCCGGGTCAAGGCCGACAAGGCCGAAGAGGACTGCGAAGCCCCCGAGAAACAGACCCTGTCGCCCTCCTCAGCCGACGGTGACACCATCCAAGCGATCAAGAACCGCCAGGGCGACAAGCGCAAGCTGATCGTCGGCGTCGACCAGAACAGCTACCGCTGGGGCTACCGCAACCCCAACAGCGGCAAGACCGCGGAGCTCGAGGGCTTCGACATCGACCTGGTCCACCGCATCGCCGAGGACATACTCGGTGATCCGCGGGCGGTCCAGTTCAAGGCGATCCCCACCGACCAGCGCATCCCGGCGATCCAGGACGGCCGCGTGGACATGGTCGTGCGCACGATGACGATCAACTGCGAGCGCATCGACGACGTCGCCTTCTCCGCGCCGTACTTCAAGACGGGACAGCATGTCCTGGCCCCCAAGGCCTCGTCCATCAAGGGCTACGACGACACGCTCGCCGGCAAGAGGATCTGCACGGCGGCGGGCTCCACGGCGTACTCCACGCTGGAAGCGGACAAGAAGGACGGCAAACTCCCCGCCACCACGGACATCTCCACGACCGTCCCGAACCAACTCGACTGCCTGGTCAGGCTCCAGCTCGGCGAGGCCGACGCGGTGGTCACCGACGGCGCGCTCGCCGCGAGCCAGGCGGCACAGGATCCGACGGTCGAGCTCAAGGGTGACGCCTTCACTGCCGAGTACTACGGCGTGGCGATGAAGCAGGACGCCGACGATCTGGTACGCCGGGTCAACCAGATCCTGGTGGACTACCGCAAGGACACCGCGAACGGCTGGCAGGCGTCGTACGACAAATGGCTGTCGGCGACACTGGGCAAGAATTCGGAGAAGTCGGAACCACCGACACCGCAGTACCTGCGCACGACCTGACAACCGCACCGCCCCCCCAACCGGCACAACCGCAGCGAGAGGTGATCGATGGGCGTCACGGGATCCACCGGGCCGGTGATGGACCGGGACGAGGTGGACCGTGCGCTGGCGCGGCTCGGCGCGGAGCACGAGGCGATCGAGACCTCGCTCCTCGCCCTCCAGGACCACGCGGGCCGCAGACTCCTGGAGGGCGCCGAGCTCACCGGCGTCACCCAGGAACGCTGGACGTCCACGGAGGCGTCGATCACGCTGCTGTGGACGTACTTCGACGCGTACACGGACGCCTTGCGCACCGCCCGGGAGATCCGCGCCCGCCGCCGCTGGTCCAGCCGCGAGGACCTGGTGGAGCTGACGGAGCTGCTGAACGGCGAGTCGGTCACGGTCGCGGGCAGCGTCACCGCGACGGCCAACGCCCCGACCCTGCACGGCACGGCGAACAAACTCAGCGAACGCTACTCGCTCGGCACCCTCGTCGACCGGATGAACGAGCTGTACGCGACGAGCCTGGACATGGTCGTCGCGGCCGACGCGGTCTGGTCGGCGCTGCCCGCCCGGATCGATCTGCTGGCGGCCGAGCTCCAGCGCACCCGCCGGCTGGCGCATTCGGTCGGGGTGCGTCCCGGAGAGCACCCGGCGGGCGACGACCTGGAGCGCATCACCCGCACGCTCACGAAGCTGCGCGAGCAGGTGGTGTCCGACCCGCTGGCGTTCTGGCAGCCGGCGGAGGGTAGTTCGGCCCCGGGCGGCGGCAGGCCGGACACGACGGTGTACGACCGTGAGGCGCGCGCCCTGGAGGACGTACGCCGGGAGATCGACGCGGTCCTGACCGTACGGCAGGACGCCGAGAAGCGGATCGTCAGACTGCGGGACGTCCTCAGCCGCGCGGACCGTACGCTCGCCGAGGCGCGCACCGCCCGCGGCGAGGTCCTCGCGAAGATCGCGGCGACGGAGGTACCGGTCGTCAGCGGACCGCCGACCGCGTTGCAGGAGCAGCTGGCCGCGGCCGCGGAGTACCGCAGACAGGCACAGTGGCACCGCCTGTCGCCGCTCCTGGAGTCGCTTGAGGAGAAGGCGGAGGACGAACTGCTGCGGGCCCGCGAGTCGTTGACCGCGGTCACCGCACCCCTGGCGGTCCGCGCCGAACTGCGTGGCCGGCTCGACGCGTACAAGGCGAAGGTCGCCAGGCACGGCTTCGCCGAGGACACGCTGCTCGTCGAGCGGTACGAGAAGGCGCGCCGCATGCTGTGGAGCGCCCCCTGCGATCTGCGCGCCGCCGAACAGGCCGTGCTGCGCTACCAGCAGGCCGCCGCGGAACTGCTCGGCGGTCCGCGGGTGCCGGACCAGGGCGTGCCGGAGGACGACCGGAGGGGGCCGGGCGCATGAGCGACAAGGGGGAGTCCGTGAGTCAGGCACCGAACGAACCACCGAACGAACCGCCGAGCCAGTCACCGGGCGAAACGCGGGGTGAGCCGCAACGCACCTGCCAGCGCCCCGCCTGCGGCGGCACCTACGAAGACGTGGGCGGCGGCGAACTGTACTGCGACACCTGCGGCCTGGCCCCCGTCGTCGCGTCGAACGGCATGGTCGGGTCGCCCCCGACCGGCATCACCGCCGGCGGCAAGGGCGGCTCCCGCGGCTCGGGGGGCGGCGGCAGCTCCCCTTCCAGCAGCCGCAGTTCCCGTACGTCGTCCCAGTCGTCGAAGTCCCGCCGCTCGGTGTCGGGGCGCCTCTCGCGCTCCCTGTCGGGCAAGGCGACGAGCCGCTCGGTGTCGGTGCGCAGCTCCGGCTCCGCAGCCGGTTCCTCGTCCCGGGGCCGGCTGGGCGCCGGACTGGTCCAGGTCCCGCCGATCCCGCGGCCCGACCCGCGCGCCATGGTCCTGGACAACCCCGAAGTGCCCGAGCGGAAGCGGTTCTGCTCGCGCTCGGACTGCGGCGCCCAGGTGGGCCGGGCGCGCGGCGACCGTCCGGGCCGTACGGAGGGCTTCTGCACAAAGTGCGGCCATCCGTACTCGTTCGTGCCGAAGCTGAAGGCCGGGGACGTCGTGCACGGCCAGTACGAGGTGGTGGGCTGCCTCGCGCACGGTGGCCTGGGCTGGATCTACCTGGCCGTCGACCGGGCTGTTTCCGACCGCTGGGTGGTCCTCAAGGGGCTGCTGGACACCGGCGACCAGGACGCGATGGCCGCGGCGATCTCCGAGCGGCGCTTCCTGGCGGAGATCGAGCACGCCAACATCGTGCGGATCTACAACTTCGTCGAGCACCTGGACCAGCGCACGGGTTCCCTCGACGGCTACATCGTCATGGAGTACGTCGGCGGCAAGTCGCTGAAGGAGATCGCCAACGCCCGCCGCACCCCGCAGGGCAGGCGTGACCCGCTGCCGGTGGAACAGGCCTGCGCGTACGGCCTGGAGGCCCTGGAGGCGCTCGGCCATCTGCACAGCCGCAACCTGCTGTACTGCGACTTCAAGGTCGACAACGCCATCCAGACCGAGGACCAGCTCAAGCTGATCGACATGGGCGCGGTCCGCAGGATGGACGACGAGGAGTCGGCCATCTACGGCACGGTCGGCTACCAGGCGCCGGAGGTCGCCGAGGCCGGCCCGTCGGTCGCGAGCGACCTCTACACCGTCGCCCGCACCCTGGCCGTCCTGACCTTCGACTTCCAGGGCTACACGAACGTCTACGTCGACTCCCTGCCCGACCCGGACCACATCGAGGTCTTCCGGCAGTACGAGTCGTTCTACCGCCTCCTGGTCCGCGCCACGGACCCCGACCCGGCCCGCCGGTTCGCCTCCGCGCAGGAGATGACCGAGCAGCTGACGGGCGTCCTGCGGGAGGTCGTCTCCCTCCAGACGGGCCGCGCCCGGCCCGCCCTGTCCACACTGTTCGGGCCCGAGCTGCGGGTCACGGACACGCAGTTGTTCCCGAAGCTGGACGGTGAGGTGTCCAGGCTCGGGGCGAGGGTGGTGCGGAAACGGCGGCACTCCGCGACCGCGGCGGTGCTGCCCGGTGTCCCCTCCCAACCCCACGCCGCCGCCCAGCTTCCCGTCGGCGCCGGAGGAGCCAGGACAGGGCCGGGCCCCGGAGGCGGCCACAGTGGCGTGCAGAGCCTCCCCAGCCCCCACAGCCTCGTCAAACCCGTCGACACCCCCGCCGCCGCCCTCGCCCTCCCCGTCCCCCGCGTCGACCCGTCCGACCCCAACGCCGGTTTCCTGGCGGGGCTGATGACCTCCGCGCCGGCCGAACTGCTCGGCGCCCTCGCGGCCGCTCCGGCCCCGTCGATCGAGACGCGGCTGCGGCAGATCCGGGCCTGGCTGGAGACCGGTGATCCGGCCGCCGCGCTGAAGGCGCTGGTCACGCTGGAGGGGGAGCGGCCCGACGACTGGCGGGTGGTCTGGTACCGGGGCGTGGCCGCGCTGGTGACGGGCGACGACGAGGGCGCCGCGCTCGCCTTCGACGCGATCTACGACGCCTTCCCCGGCGAGATCGCGCCCAAGCTGGCGCTGGGCCAGTGCGCGGAGGTGCTGGGCCAGCTCGACAACGCCGCCGAGTACTACCGGCTGGTGTGGTCGACCGACCCGAGCTATGTGAGCGCCGCGTTCGGGCTGGCCCGGGTGCAGTTGGCGACCGGGGACCGGCGCAGCGCCGTACGGACGCTGGAGTCGGTCCCGGAGTCCTCCATCCACTACACGGCCGCGCGCGTGGCCGCCGTCCGGGCGCGGCTGCGGCAGCGCACGGCGATCGCCTCGGACGTACCGTTCCTGGAGGACCTCACGTCCGCCGCGGCGCAGGTCGAGGCCCTGGAGGCGTACGGTCTGGACCCGGCGCGGCGCGAGCAGTTGTCGGCCGAAGTCCTCGGCTGCGCGCTGGACTGGGTACTCTCCGGGGGCCAGGGTTCCGCCCCTCCCGCCGCCGGGGGACGGACGCTGCTCGGCAGCGGCCTGGACGAGCGGGGCCTGCGTTTCGGACTGGAACGCTCGTACCGCACGCTGGCCCGGCTGGCGCAGGGCGGCGAGGAGAGGATCGACCTGGTGGAACGTGCCAATCGTTACCGCCCCCGGACGTGGGTGTAGTTGATGTCGCAGATGCCCCAGTTGTCCGCCTGCCCGAGTTGCGAGGAACCCCTCGAATCGGGTGACCGTTTCTGCGGTGCGTGCGGATACGACCTGTCCGCCGTGCCGGCACGGCCGGAGGACAACCCGACCATCACCATGAACGGCTCGGTGCCCGGACAGGGCGCTTTGGCCGCCGGTGCGTATCCAGAACCGCCGTCGGTGCCGCCCAACGGCGCGGGCTGGCCCGCCCCCGGGCCGGACGGCGCGGGCGGATCGCAAGCGGCGCACCTGCCGACGGACCTTCAGGGCACGGACTCGGGCGGCTCCACGCTGCCCCCGGACACACCCCCGCCCCCCGGCGCCCCGCCGGCCCCGGCAGCGGGCGTCCGCTTCGACCATCCGCCTCAGGCCGCGGGCCATCCCGTGCCGCCCGGCGGCGCCGAGGGACACCCCGTGCCGCCCGGCGGCTACGCCCCACAGCCCGACGGATATCCGGCACAGTCCGAGACCTACCAGGCACAGCAGCCCGACGAGTACCTCCTCCAGGCACCGGACCCACGGGTGTCCGCCGACCCGGCGGCCCAGGCCCCGGGCGCCGGCGGCAAGGTCTGCGTGGCCTGCCGGGCCGGCCGCGTGGACGACGACGGCTACTGCGAGAACTGCGGCCACGCCCAGCCGCGCGAACGGGACCACATGGAGCAGGAGTCCGGCCCGGTGGCCGCGGTCAGCGACCGCGGTCTGCGCCACCACCGCAACGAGGACGCGTTCGCCATCGGCAGCACCGCGCTGCCGGACGGCTCGCCCGCCTCCGTGGCGATCGTCTGCGACGGCGTCTCCTCCGCGACCCGCCCCGACGACGCCTCGATGGCGGCGTCGAAGGCGGCGAGCGAGACGCTGCTGGCCGCCTTGCCACGCGGCACGCACCCGCAGCAGGCGATGCACGACGCGATCATCGCCGCCTCGCGCGCGGTCAACTCGCTCGCCGCCGAACCCGCCACGGCCCGTGAGCACGCCCCGCACCAGAACGCCCCCGCGTGCACCATCGTCGGTGCCGTGGTCACATCGGGCCTGCTGATCGTCGGCTGGGTCGGCGACAGCCGCGCCTACTGGGTCCCGGTCGACCGGAGCGCACCCCCCGCCCGGCTCACCGAGGACGACTCGTGGGCCGCGCAGATGGTCGCCGCGGGCCTGATGAGCGAGGCCGAGGCCTACGCCGACGAGCGTGCCCACGCGATCACCGGCTGGCTCGGCGCGGACGCCTACGAACTGGAGCCGCACACCGCCGCGTTCAAGCCCGACCGGCCGGGCGTGGTCGTGGTCTGTACCGACGGCCTGTGGAACTACGCGGAGGCGGCCGAGGAGATGGCCCGGGTCGTCCCGCTCGACGCCGCCGCCCACCCGCTGCACAGCGCCCGGGTGCTCGTCGGCCACGCCCTGGACGGCGGGGGCCACGACAACGTAACAGTGGCCCTTGTGCCGTTCCCGGCCGTCCCGCAGGGGGCAGGATCGGCCTGAGGCCGCGTTACGGGGATGCCTCAGCGGACCGGAGGGGACCGGTCCGCCTACCGTCATCACCCCGCTCCGGTGGGGGCTTTCGAGGGGGATCGAAGCAGGCATGGCCAATTTCTCGAAGTCGAACGTGCCCCAGTTCTCGGTGGACGTGTACCAGAACGAGTACCTGCCGGAGGGCGCCGGCGAAGTGAACGCCATCGTCACGGTGACGGCGACCGGCGGCGGCACGATCGGCAGCGCGGTCTCGGCGCCCCACCTCTTCTCGCCCGGTCAGGGCCCGTCCGCGGCCGTGGCGATCATGGTCGATTGCTCCGGGTCGATGGACTACCCGGCGACCAAGATGCGCAACGCCCGCGACGCCACGGCCGCCGCGATCGACACCCTGCGCGACGGCGTGCACTTCGCCGTGATCGGCGGGACACATGCGGCCAAGGAGGTATACCCGGGCGGCGGTCGCCTCGCGGTCGCCGACGCCACCACCCGCGAGCAGGCCAAACGGGCGCTGCGCTCGCTCAGCGCGGGCGGCGGCACGGCCATCGGCACCTGGCTGAAACTGGCCGACCGCCTGCTGACCTCCGCGGACGTCGCCATCCGGCACGGCATCCTGCTCACCGACGGCCGCAACGAACACGAGACGCCTCAGGACCTGAAGGCCGCGCTCGACGCGTGCGCGGGGCGCTTCACCTGTGACGCGCGCGGCGTGGGCACCGACTGGGAAGTGAAAGAAGTCACAGGGATCGCCTCCGCCCTGCTCGGCACCGCCGACATCGTCGCCGACCCGGCCGGACTTGCCGCCGACTTCACGCAGATGATGGAGACGGCGATGGGCAAGGAGGTCGCGGACGTCTCCCTGCGGCTGTGGACCCCGGTCGACACGACAGTGAAGTTCGTCAAGCAGGTCGCGCCCACGGTCGAGGAACTGACCGGCCGGCGCACCGAGGCGGGCCCGCGCGCCGGCGACTACCCCCTGGGTTCCTGGGGGGACGAGTCCCGTGACTACCACGTATGCGTGGAGGTCCCGGCCGCGAACATCGGTCAGGAGATGCTGGCGGCCCGGATCTCGCTGGTCATTCCGCAGCCCGACGGCACCGTCCAGAACCTCGGCGCGCAGGGTCTGGTCCGTGCCGTGTGGACGGACGACATGGTCGCCTCGACGTCGATCAACCCCCAGGTCGCCCACTACACCGGGCAGGCGGAACTGGCGCAAGTCATCCAACAAGGGCTGGATCTTCGTAAGTCGGGAGATATGGACGGAGCAACGGCCAAACTGGGCCGGGCCGTTCAGCTCGCGAGTGCCTCCGGGAACGCCGATACTGCGAAACTGCTTGCGAAGGTGGTGGACGTGGTCGATGCCGCGACCGGTACTGTGCGACTGAAGACGAAGGTCGAAGACGCCGACGAGATGACGCTCGAGACCCGGTCCACCAAGACTGTTCGCGTGAAGAAGTGACCTAGAAGGAATCGAAGGAGGGACGCGCCGACATGCCGACCTGCCCGAACGGACACCAGTCGGGTTCCGACGACTGGTGCGAGGTCTGCGGTCACCGCATGGCGGGTGCCGTGCCTCCGCCTCCTCCCCCGCCGCCCCCGCCCGGCGGCGGCTACGGCTTCCCGCCCCCCGGCGGTCCGGGTGGCCCCGGCGGCCCGGGTGGGCCCGGCGGGCCCGGTGGACAGCCCGGCGGGCGCCCTCCGCACCTGTCCGCCGTACCGAACGCCGAGCCCGAGCTCTGCCCGCAGTGCCGTACGCCGCGTGAGGGCGGCGCACCGTTCTGCGAGGAGTGCCGGTGGAACTTCCTGACGAACACGGCGACTTCGTACACC
>NZ_DF968414.1:0-7934 GCF_001270025.1 Streptomyces azureus
GGGAGTGCCGGCCGGAAGCCCTCGTACTGGATGTACTCGGGCTTTCGGCCGGTGCGGCGAGAGGGCGTGCCGGGCCTCCGACGGGGCGAACGTTGCCTGCCGGGGCACTCGTCCCGGCGCAGCAGGCTCCCGTCCTCGGTGTCGAGGCAGTCGGCGCCGAGCTTGGTCTCCCACTCGGCGGGCTGCGCGCCGACGGCCAACGACCTCCAGGACTTCCAGGACGAGGCGGACCGGCTGGAAAAGGCGGCCGGAGAGAAACTCGACGCCAGAGCCGAGGCCAAGGAAGGCACCGCGGAGTACGGCAAGGCCTCCGGAGAGGTCACCGGCCCTCTCGGCAAGCTGCACGGCCCAACACGTCGCCGCGGGTGGCGACGTGGGCGTAAAAGTCCAGGCCGGACATCTCCATCTTCTCCATCTTCTCCATCTTCTCCGTCGCCTCGATCAGCCCCTGCAGTTCGGCTGTGCGGTCGTTGCTGAAGCGCCACTGCGGGCTGCGGCCTTCCTTCATGGCCCTTGCGCTGGACTCGAAGACCTCCGTGGCGGCCTTCGTCACCCCGATCACCTCAGCGCGCACCTTGAGGCCGGACCTGACCGTCGCGACGACGGCGTCGATCTGCTTCTGCGTGGCGGTGCCGTTCCTTCAACCGGATCGCCTCGCCCCGGATGCCGCCCTTGCCGTCCGGGCGCAGCGCCACTTCCATGCCGTCCTTCACGTTGACGTGAGCGCCCCTGGCGACCCAGCCCTGATCCACTTGGCCCACGTGGTCGATCCCGAGGCTGCACTTGTTCTTCCGGGCATCGTGGACCAGGACGGGCGTGCTTCCGCCGAGCACGTAGTACGTGTGCGCGCCGCCGACGGTAGAGGGTGTGGACCGACTGCTCGGCAGTGCGCGTCCCGACCACGGTGACCTCGAGGTCCGCGCCCGCGCTGGTGCGCAGCCACGTCCCCGCAATGAGGTCGATGGCATCAGCCCACACTTTCGGACCCGGCGTCCAGAACGGCTGGCGGTCCGTCGCCGTGATCGTGTCTGTGCGGTTGCGGTCCCCCGCCGCGCCGTCGGTGTCCACGACGAGCGTGATCAGGCGCTCCTCCCCCGATCCCGTGATCAGGTCGCTCACCGGCCCGGCCCCGGTGAGACGCGGTTGCGGGAGATGCGGCCCCCGGGGGGCGCCCTCCCACCCAGCAACGACGCCAGCCCCCCAGCAGTTCACCAGACCATAGGAACACTCCAAGCCGCTGCTGCATCCGGGTGGACCCTCACGCCGGCCGCAACCGGCATCCCCTCACGGAAGTCCCCCACCACAACCCGAGCGTTGAGAGGAGCCTGTCCATGGCCCACACCACCACCACGCCTGGCCGGCCGTCCTGGGCACACGACGACTTCCTGCTGCCGCCGCCCAACCCCACCCAGCGCCTCAGCCTCACCCTCCCCACGCGGGATGTACACCGCCTGGAACTCCACGCGGCACTGACCACCGCCGGCGTCGCCCCCATGCCCGGCGACCGCGAGGCCATCGACCACCTCAGCACCCTGCCCGACCACGTCCACACCGCACTGCACCGCTGGCTCACCCACACCACCCGATAACCAGCCCCCACCCCGGAAGCGGTCACCAGCACACACCTGACGAAGATCCTCACCGCCTGAGGACCTGAACGCCAACCGTGTCGGCGTCCGCGAACCGTTACGCGAACGGGTGCCGCAACGCACAGGGGAAAATCTTCACCCCGTACCGCTCGCACACCGGGCGCTGCGCCACCCGTTCCGCGACCCAGCGCCGTTCGTCCTCCGCATCGGCCTGCACAGCCTGCCGGCGGTGAAGGCCATCTCCGCCGTGCAGGCCGAACGCGGCAGCCAGCATCCGCTCACCCCCGCGCCCCAGGCACCGCCATATCACGGTCCACCGCCTCACCCCCGCCCTCCCCGCCAAGCCGAACACCACTGGTCGCCGGAGCTACCCGGTGCTCTCATGGATAAAGGAACCTGCATGACGAACCGACAGGCTCCCCCCAGGCCGGCACCCCACGCGTGGCCCGCCCAGACGGACCGACCGCGCCCGCCCCGTCACAAGCGGAGGAGGCCAATGCCATGCTGCGCCGCCGCACGGTCGGTGACGTGATGACCGAGGAAGTCGTCACCCTCCGCCCCGACACACCCCTCCACGAAGCCGCTGCCCTGCTGGACGCGAACGACATCGCCGCGGCCCCCGTCATCGACGAGGACGGCCTCCCCCTCGGCGTCGTGTCCGCATCCGACGTGCTCCGACACGAGACCGGCATGCCCGACCCACAGGGACAAGACAGCGACGACGAGCACGCCTGGGACAAGGCCCGGGCCCACACCGCAGGCACACTCATGAGCAGCCCCGCCTTCACCGCCCGCACCGACTGGACAATCCCCCGGGCCGCCCGCGAACTCCGCCAACGACACATCAAACAACTGCCCGTCGTCAACGACACCGGGCACCTCACCGGCATCGTCACCCGCAGCGACCTACTCGACGCCTTCATCCGCTCCGACAACGAGATCCACGACGAGATCGAACAGGACGTCCTGGGACGCATCCTCGGCCTGGACAAAGGCACCGTCGCGGTCAACGTCCAAGACGGGACCGTCACCCTGCGAGGACACCTCCCCGAACCACGTCTCACCCCAGCAGTCGTAGGCCTCTGCCAAGGCGTCGACGGCGTCATCGCCGTGCACGCCCACCTCACCACAACCCGAACAGGTTGAAAATCCTCCCCCCGGCAGGACCGACCACCAGACGCAGCCGAGCAGATCCCGGCACCAGACCGCCCCCTCACCCAACACAACCGACAGAGCGACACCAGCGATTTCACCGCGACAGCAAACAGAACAGACATCTAGCCCCACAGGAGAGGCAGATCCAAATGGCCGAAGGAAGCTCCGCCCTCATCAGCGAGGAGCGGGTGAGGCCTGGTCGACGGCCCTCACGTAGGGCCAGTGCGGCTCCCAGAGCTGGCTCCAGCCAGGCGGATCGAGCAGCACCCGCCTCAGCCCCGGACGGTCATCAGGTGAGCGGAAAGCCCCAGCGGAGGGCCTCATTCTCGATCTCGATTTGCTCCTGATCCAGTTCGGCCTTCCGGGCAGGATCTAAGCCTTGCACATTGAGCATTGCCTGTACGGAGGCGTAACGGATTTTCGCTTTCTTACGCCGACTCACGAGTTCCAGACTTACCAGAATCCATTCGAATAAAGCCGAGAGCAGGACTGCAATGAGTGGAGCCAAGTACAGAAATACTTTGCCCACTATCCTATCCTGGTAGCTTTCGCCAACAAAGGCAGCCAGACCGACGCCGGCGCCAGCCCCGGCGAGCGAGGCCTTCAGGGCGTCAGCGTTGAACGGCGTGGGAACGGCAGGTCCAGTCTGAGTAATACCGTTCCGTTGCGGGGGAATCGTCACGCATCACGTCCTGCGGACTTGCCATCGTACTCATTTAGGAATTGGTCAAGCCGGGCCGCTTCGCCTGCATCAGAAAGATCGAGGTCCACAAAATGCGGATCCCGACCCTTCACTTCATAAGTGACTTTATGACCAGCGATATCGACTTGCACAGAGTTCAACCGACGTAAGCGCGACAGTTGTTTAAACGCGCGCCAACCGACCGGAATGAACGTGCCAATCACGGCGGCCAACGCAACAGCGAAATCAGCCTCCACCGATCGACCTCCCCCCCGATTCAGCACGGTTCCCGCGTTCGCATGAGTAGCAACTAACCAGGATACCTGTTCAGTTGACCGGCCGCAGCAACTTCCGATTGGTCATTTAAGCGCATGAGTCCATCGGTCAGGCGTGAAGGAACAGACCCGCTCCGCAAGGGCCGGTCCCGCGCGCTGAGTCAGTAAAGGTCGTGGTCGTAGCCACGGTCGGCGAAGAGCGAGTCCGGCTTACGACGGGGACGGCCGGCCGGGCCACGGACAGGCGGGATCACATCGAGCAACGGCAGCAGCTGGGTGACGCCGTTGCGGTTGCCGCCCGTCAGCAGGACCGCGATCGGGGTGCCGTGCCGTCGGTGATCAGATGATGTTCCGAGCCGGCCGGCCCCGGTCGACCGGCGAGGGGCCCGTGTGGATCCCCCTTTCAACACCCTGACGTGCCAGGAGTCGACCACGCAGCGGGACCAGTCGAGCTTCGCCGCCGCGTTCAGCTCGGCGAGCAGTACCTCGTACAGCCGCTGCCACACACCCGCCTCGTTCCAGTCCCGCAGCCGTCGCCAGCACGTCATGCCCGAGCCGAAACCGAGTTGCTTCGGCAGGTACTCCCACTGGATCCCGGTGTGCAGTACGCAGAGGATCCCGCACAGCACATCCCGGTCCGGCAGCGGCTTGCGGCCCGGGTACCCGAAGCGCCGCTCGCACTGCGCCAGCAGCAGCTCCAGGAACCATTTCCTATAGCTTGATCGTGCGTTGATCCGTACATGACAGACCTGGTTGAGCGGTTGGTACCGGACGAGTTGCGGGTATTGTTCCGGCGGGCGGTGCCGCCGACGGAGGTGAAGCATCCGCAGGGCGACGGCCATCGGCGGGCCGGCGCGAGACGCTGGCGGCGATCTTCGTGGCCACCCCGGGCTGCACGTGGCGGCAGCTGCCGCCGGTGTTCGGACCGGCTTGGCAGACGGTCTGCCGACGTTGTGCTCAGTGGAGCCGGGCTCGACTCCGGGCCAGGCTCCACCGGGCAATCCTCGACGAACTCGGTGCTCGCGGTGAGCTGGACCGGTCGCGGTGCGCGATCGACCCGGTCAGCGTGCGGGCGGCAAAAGGGGGGCCACTGACCGGACCGAACCCGACCGCGGCCTTCGCGGGCAGGTGCACGCCGCATGCGGCACGGGAAAGACCATCATTGCGGCAGCTGCCGCTAAGACGTTGTTTCACTCGGTGAGTCGGCGGTAGCTGATGAGGCTGGTGGCGATGGCGACGAGGGCGAAGGTTCACCGCCGCAGGCACTCGTCGCTACCACCCGCAGCTGCCCTGCCCCGGGATACACTGCTCCGCTCCACCCTGACCGGAGGCCACCTGAGTGTTCCCCGCACGAGTATTTGCCGGTGCTCCGCTGGCTCTGGTGATTCTCGCCCTGTCCGGCTGCTCTTCCCACTGGGGCTGCACCGACACGACTGCGGAGCGCGGTGAGGCCGGTGTCAGGGTGCAGGTCGAGGACATGTCCGGGCGGCCTCTCGGCGTCACCGCCGAGGTCATTGACTGGCGCCTTGAGCCTCACCCGCAGGTGCCCGCCGAAGGTGACCAGGTCCACTTCCACTACCGCTTCGACGGCGCCGACGAGATGTCCGGCCCTGCCGTGGACGCCTGCGCGGTCGATAAGGAGCGCGTGGCGTTGGGGTGTCAGACGGTCCATTCCGCCCAGGCGTTCGGGCGGGACGGTGACCTCACGGGCGACAGCTGGCTCGCCGTCGAGCACCCTGAGCAAGTTGCCGAAGTGCTATTGATCCCCAATGACCAGTCCTACGACAGACGAACCTGCGAGCAGGACATCAAGGACGGTGGCGGGCTGCATCCTCCGGAACCAGCGGGCATGGGGGACCAGCTGTAAGCCGACATTTCAGTTGGTGAGCCGGCGGCGGCATATGAGGGTCGCGGCGATGGCGGTGAAGGCGAGGAAGTATTCCGGCTTGCGCTCGTAGCCGCGGTGGGGGCGTCGGCAGCAGGACAGCCAGGACACGGTCCGTTCCACAACCCATCGGTGCCGGCCCAGTCGTTGGGATGACTCGATGCCTTTGCGGGCGAGGTGGTGCCGATGCCGCGGGAGGACAGCCAGCGCCGCAGGTGCTGGTAGTCGTAACCCTTGTCTCCGTGCAGTTTGCCGGGCCTGCGGCGTCGCGGGCCGCGGCGTGAGCTGATGGGCGGGATGCCGCGGACCAGCGGGATCAGGGCCTGGCTGTCATGGAGGTTCGCCGCGGAGATACCGACGGACAAGGACAGGCCGTGGCGGTCGACGAAGAGGTGGATCCTCGATCCCTTCTTGCCGCGGTCGGTCGGATTCGGTCCCGCCAGCCGCCCCCTTTGACGGCCCGGACGCCGACGGAGTCGATCGCGCACCGCGACCAGTCCAGACCACCCCGGGAACCCAGTTCGTCCAGGACCAGGCGGTGGAGCCTCGCCCACACCCTGGCCTCGGTCCACGGCAGCCAGCGGTGACCACGAATTGTCGCGGCCAGCACCTCACGGTCCCCTCGCCGACGATGCCCCCACCCTGCGGGCGAACAGGCACCGGCGGCACCACCCGCTGGAACAAGGCCCACAGGTCTTCCGGCGCCAAGCGTTCGACAAGCGCAGCAGTCATCGCCCCAGACCGCCGCACGATCACACCAACTGAGGCTTCTTACGCTGACGCTCATCTGCGGCTGCCAGGGCATGCCCCTGTCCGGCCAATGCTCTGTGCGACCGTAGGTGATGCGCGCGAAGGGGCGTACTTCGCCTGTCGGCCCGACCCTTATGGACCAGTCAACTCGGCGTACTTTGGCTCTGTCTGCCGGACCATGGCCGGGGCAGGGTGGGAGGACCTTGAACTTTGTGGAGGTCTTCTTGAGCATCGCGTTCCTGCTGACCACCTTGGTCGTGGTGGTCACCCCCGGCACCGGAGTGGTGTACACCCTGGCTGCCGGGTTGTCCCACGGCCGCCGGGCGAGCGTGGTCGCAGCACTCGGCTGCACCCTTGGCATCGTGCCGCATCTGGTAGCGACGATCACCGGCCTCGCCGCGCTGCTGCACACCAGCGTCGTCGCCTACGAGGTGGTGAAGTACCTCGGTGTCGGCTACCTCCTGTACATGGCGTGGGTGACGCTACGCGACAAGCAGGCGCTGTCCGTCGAGGGGGAGGCCGCGCCGCAACCGGCGGCCCGTGTGATCGCTTCCGGGGTACTGATCAACCTTCTCAACCCGAAGCTCACGATATTCTTCGTTGCGTTCCTGCCGCAGTTCGTGCCCGCTGACGAGCCCGGCTCTCTTGGCGCGATGCTCCGGCTCAGCGCCGTCTTCATGGCGCTGACTTTCGTCGTCTTCACCGCGTACGGGATGTGCGCCGCCGCCGTACGGCACCGCGTGCTGGCCAGGCCGAGGGTGATGACCGGCGTCCGCCGGGGGTTCGCCGCCTGCTTCGTGGGCCTGAGCGCGTGGCTGGCGGTGGGGTGAGATGCGTTTCCGGCACGCGGACGCAATCTGGTCCGACCATCCCGAACTCGCCGCCGGTGCGCTGTGGGCCACCGGCGTTGGTGCCGCTGCCGATGTTGGCCCGCGCGTCGCTGAATACACGGCCCGTGCCGCGGCCCGGCTGGCCGGTGCCACCGAGAGTGAGCTCCCCGAAGTGCTGGCCTGGCGGCGGGCGTTTTCCCGGATGGGGCTCAAGCCGACGCAGTACCGCTGCGCCTCGGAGTCGCTGCTGCGGCGGCTGAGGAAGGAGGGAGAACTGCCGCGCATCCATCCGGTGGTCGACCTGTGCAACGCGATATCGGTCGCGTACGCAGTCCCGGTGGCGGTCCTCGACACGGACCGCATCGCCGGCCCTCTGCTGGAGGTGCGCTACGCCTGCGGTGACGAGCACTACACGACCTTCGGTGGCGGCACCGAGCACCCCGTACCCGGAGAGGTGACCTTCACAGACTCCGACGGACGGGCGCACGCCCGCCGCTGGACCAACCGGCAGAGCGGCCACTCCGCAGTGGCTGAGCGCACCAGCCGGATCTTGGTGGTGGCGGAGGCCATGCACGACGGCGGAGCCCAGGTCGTGCCGGAGCTATTGAAGACGGTCGCTGAGGAGCTGGCCGCGCACTGGCCGACCGACCCCTCGGTGTCCGTCCTCACCCCATCCGCACCGGAATTCGTCTTTGGCGGTTAGGGCCTGTTGTGAAAGTGCTGGTCACAGCCACTCGTTGATGGCTGCGACCAGCACTGTCGCTTCGT
>NZ_DF968415.1:0-19535 GCF_001270025.1 Streptomyces azureus
CTGCCCGCGATGAACGGGGGCCTGCTGGACTCCGTGGGCACGGGCGCGGGCGGCGGCACGGGCGGTGGCGGCACGATCTCCGCCGTGAACCCGCTGGTGTCGCTGCGCGACAATCTGAACGTGGACGAGGACCGGCAGGTCCTCTCCGTGAAGACGAAGATGGCCGACGTCTCGGACCTCTATCTGCGGATCGTGTCCCTGGACGAGTTCGACGGCACGACCTGGAAGCCGGCCCGGCGCTCCATCACCGCCGTCCCCGACGGCACCTTCCCGACCCCGATCGGCCTCGGCTCCGACGTCAAACGCACGGAGGTCGACACCACGATCACGGCGGCCGGCTGGTACGCCCAGGACTGGCTGCCCATGCCGTACCCGCCGAGCGGCGTGACCATCCGGGGCAACTGGCGTTACGAGCCTCTGGGCATGACGCTGGTCGGCGACCACGGCCAGAACACACGAGGGCTGACGTACCAGGTCAAGAGCCTGGACGTACAGCCGACGGCGGAGCAGCTGGCCTCGGCGGGGCCCCCGCCGGCGGCCATCGAGCGCGACTTCACCAAGCTGCCCGACTCGCTTCCGCCGGTGGTGGCCCGCACCGCCCGCCAGGTCACCGCGGGCGCCGCCAACCCGTACGACCAGGCGGTCAAGCTCCAGGACTGGTTCGCCGTGACCGGCGGCTTCGAGTACGACACCCAGGTGCAGGTCGGCAGCGGCTCGGAGGGGATCGCCCGCTTCCTGAAGGACAAGCAGGGCTTCTGCGTGCACTTCTCCTTCACGATGGCGGCGATGGCCCGCTCCCTGGGCATACCGGCCCGGGTCGCGGTGGGCTTCGCACCCGGTTCCCCGCAGGCGGACGGCTCGGTGTCGGTGGGGCTGCGCGACGCGCACGCCTGGCCCGAGCTGTACTTCGAGGGCGTGGGCTGGACCCGCTTCGAGCCGACTCCGAACCGCGGCTCGATCCCGCCGTACACGCTGCCGGAAAGCCCCGGCAGCTCGGTGCCGGACGTGACGCGCCCGTCCCAGACGTCGTCGGCCGCGCCGTCCCCGACGCCTTCGACGAGCGAGAGCTGCACCCCGGAGCAGAGGAGGCTGGACGGCGGGTGCGCGAGCGAATCCCCGCAGGCGGTGCTGCCCACGGGCGACGACGGGCCGAAGTGGTACGCGATCCTCGCCTGGGTCCTGGCCGGCCTCGCCGTCCTGGCGCTTCCGCTGGCACCGATGCTGTGGCGCCTGCGGACCCGGGCGGTCCGGCTGGGGGCGCACGGCCGCGGCGAGGCGGACGCGGTGCCGCACACACTTGCCGTCTGGCAGGAGCTGACCGACACGGCCTGGGACTTCGGCATCGCGCCGGACGAGTCACAGACGCCGCGCAAGGCGGCCGCGCGTATCGTCCGGCTGGGCTCCCTCGACGCGACGGCCGCTGCCTCGGTGCACCGGGTGGCGAACGCGGTGGAGCAGGTCCTGTACGCACCGCAGCCCCGTCCGACGGCGGGCCTAACGGACGACGTCCGCCGCGCGGCGGCGGGCCTGAGCGCCGGGGTCGGCCGTGGCACCAGGCTCCGTGCGGTGCTGGTCCCACGCTCCACCGTGCGCGTGCTGTGGGCGGCGTCGGCCTGGTGGTCGGGCGTGCGGGAACGTGCCCTGGCGCTGCGGCCGACGTGGCGGAAGGCATCGGGGCAGCAGGGCTGACGGGCGGGGCGGCAGGACTGACGGGCGGGGATGGATCGGGCCGGCCGGGGTTTGTACGCCCGGCCGGCCTCGCGCGTCTGCCCGGGGTTGGGCGGTGATGCGTCCGGCTTCCCGTTCGCCCCGGGCGAGCATGCGGCGAACGGGGCGGGGCGCAGCCTCCCAGGAGGTCCCTCCCCGGTAGCCAGCCGCGCCTTGTACGCATACGTCAGGGGGTGACCACCCAGTCGGTGGTCACCCCCTGACTCGTGTCTTCAGGTGTCCTGGAGATCTGCGCTCCGGGTTAATGGCCGCCCTGCTCGTCGCGGCGCTTCTGCCAGCGCTGCTCGATGCGGTCCATCATGGAGCGCCGTTGCCGGCCCTGACGGCGGCCGGCTGGCTGTCCGCCGGCCCCGGCCGCCTGTTCGCCCGGCTTGGGGGCCTTGCGCCAGCCGGTCACGGCGAGCACCGCACAGCCCAGCATGACGAGGAAGCCCACGACGCTGAGCCAGACCTGTTTGGCGACCATACCGGCCATGAGGAGCGCAATACCTACGAGGAAGCCCGCGACCGCCTGGTAGACCCGTCGCCGGGTGTACGTACGCAGCCCGCTTCCCTCGAGCGCCGTCGCGAACTTGGGATCTTCGGCGTACAGCGCTCGCTCCATCTGCTCGAGCATGCGCTGCTCGTGCTCCGAGAGCGGCACGGAGTCCTCCTCATCGTGCAGTCGCCGGGGCGACCCGGGGGGTCTCTTCAGGATAGGCAGGGAATCGCCCCCGTGAAACCCGCCCCTCTGCGCCAATTGGCCAACCGGAACACGCCATGGACATCCCGGCTCGCTGAGGCCTACATTCCCCGGCGGCCGACCCGTCATGCCGGAACGGTCTCCCTCGATCATACGGCGCCAAGCCCCCATTCGGGGGGCCTGTGGCGTACTCCATGCACAGCCCAGGCGCTGATCAGCGGCGGTACCTCACCAGGCGGCTCAGGCCTCGACCGACCCACCGGTCTCGATTGCCTCACCAGTCCCAGCAGTCTCACCCAGCACATGAAGCTGAGTTGCCACCGAGTGGAAGGCGGGAAGCTCGGCGGCGGCCTCCTCCAGCTTCAGCAGCGCCTCCAGGGCGCCGGGCTCGGTGTCGACGAGGACGCCGGGCACGAGGTCGGCGAAGACTCGCACGCCGTGCACGGCGCCCACACGCAGGCCCGCGCCCTCGACCAGGCCGGTGAGCTGGTCGGCGGTGAAGCGGCGCGGGACGGGGTCACCCGTGCCCCATCGCCCGTTCGGGTCGTCGAGCGCCTGCCGGGCCTCCTTGAAGTGCCCGGCGAGGGCGCGGGCCAGCACGGCGCCCCCGAGACCGGCGGCGAGCAGACTGAGGACGCCCTCGGAGCGCAGGGCGGCCACCGCGTTGCGGACGCCCTCGGCCGGGTCGTCCACGTACTCCAGGACGCCGTGGCACAGCACCACGTCGTAGCCACCGCGCTCGGCCACGTCGAAGAGGCCGTGGGCGTCGCCCTGCACGCCCTTCACCCGGTCGGCGACTCCTGCCTCGGCGGCGCGGCGCTCCAGGGCGAACAGCGCGTTGGGGCTGGGGTCGACGACGGTGACCCGGTGACCGAGCCGGGCGACGGGCACCGCGAAGTTGCCGCTGCCGCCCCCGGTGTCGAGGACGTCCAGCGACTCCCGACCCGTGGCCTTGACCCGGCGGTCCAGGGCGTCCTGGAGGACCTCCCAGACCACGGCGGTACGGAGTGAGGCGCGGGGGCGCATCGGGTCCGACACGGCAGTTGACTCCTCGGCGCGGCACCGCCTCTTGCACGGCGGAGCGAACGGGGCGCCTTCCCCGGCCCCGGAGACGGGGAGGGAAGACTTCAGGCGTCCCCCACCCTATTGCCTCCGGCTGGGCAGCCGGCATGGCCCGGTCCTCACCCGGACACGCGTCGGCACGACCGGGCGGACACGCGCCGCCGGTGCCGGCTCAGCCCGCGTCCGGCATGTCCCGCCCCTCCCCCGGTCCTTCCGGGTGGTCCTGGTCCGGGCGGGGCTGTGGGAGGACCGGCTGGAGGACCAGCATGCGCTCGACGAGGCGGAGGAACATCGCCACGTCCCGTATCAGGTCGTCGGCGTCCCGGCTGCTGGCCGCGTCCTGGATGCCCGCCTCGGCCCGGGCGCGGCGCCGGGCGCCGGCGGCGAACAGCGCGCTCCACTCGGACAGTTCGGGCGCGATCTCGGGGAGCACTTCCCAGGCGCTCCTGATCTTGGCCCGGGCTCGGGGCGAGGTCTCCGGCCGCCCCCGGGCGGCGAGCACGGCGGCGGCGGTGCGCAGGGCGGCGAGATGGGCGGTCGCGTAGCGCTCGTTCGGTGTTTCCAGGACGGTGGCCTCGTCGAGGCCGGCGCGGGCCTGGGCGAGCAGGTCGAGGGCTGCGGGCGGGGCCGTGGCCCGGCGCAGCACGGGGTGCACGTCGCTCGCCGGGCCGGTCAGTGAGGGGGCAGGGCCGGTGGCGCGGCGCCGGCGGGCGGCTGCTGCGTGGTAGCTGGCCATGACGAACCTCCTGTCGTCTGTGTGACGGCACGTCCGGTGAGGAGTGCCGTATGTGACCCATCGTGAGGTATGGCACTGACAATCCGTTCTGACCTGCGACTTTGCTTCGATCGTAGGTTCGCAGTAGTTTTTGCACTGACCAGTCAGTTCAAAAACGTCAGTTCTGAACCGAAGGAGACTCGTGGGGGAACGAGTAGGAGGGGCGCGGATCGCCGCCGAGGGCCTTGGGGTCAAGGGGCCACGCGGGTGGGCGTTCCGCGGGATCTCCGTCGACGCCGAGCCGGGATCGCTCGTCGCGGTCGAGGGCCCGTCCGGGTCCGGCCGTACGTGCCTGCTGCTCGCGCTGACGGGGCGGATGAAGATCGCGGAGGGCACCGCGACCGTCGGCGAGGCCAGGCTCCCCAAGCAGCTGTCGGCGGTGCGCCGCGTCAGTGCCCTGGCTCATGTACCCGGGGTCACCGACCTGGACCCGGCGCTGACCGCAGGCGAGCACCTGCGGGAACGGGCGCTGCTCCAACGGCGGTTCGGCGACTCCCTGCGCGGACTGCTGCGGCCCCGCGGTGAGCGGGCGGCCGAGGCCGGGCGGCGCGTCGGCGCGGCACTGACCGCCGCCGGTCTCGACCTGGAGACACTGCCCAAGGGGTCCCGTACCGCCGTACGCGATCTGGAGCGTCTGGAAGCGCTGCGGCTGTCGGTCGCTCTCGCGCTCGTCGGCCGGCCGCTGCTGCTCGGGGTCGACGACACCGACCTCAAGCTCTCGGACGGCGAGCGGGACGAGGTCTGGTCCCTGCTCAGGTCCCTCGCCGACGCCGGGACGACGGTCGTGGCGGTGTGCAGCGAGGCCCCCGAGGGTGCCGTCCGGGTGTCCACCCAGGAGAACCAGAACGACAGCGACGATCCCGGGGCCGTCGATAACGACAAGGCCGCCGACCAGGGAGAGGAGAAGGCCGATGCGCTCGCCGAGACTGGCCGCGCTTGAGCTCCGCCGCTTCGGCCGGGGCAAGCTCCCGCGCGCCGCACTGGTCGCGCTGCTGGTGCTGCCGCTGCTGTACGGCGCGCTGTACCTGTGGTCGTTCTGGGACCCGTACGGCCGTCTGGACCGTATCCCCGTGGCGCTCGTGAACGACGACAAGGGGGCGACCGCCGACGGGAAGAAGATCACGGCGGGCGACGACATCACGGAGAGGCTGCACGACAGCAAGACCTTCGACTGGCAGGAGGTGAGTGCCGCCGAGGCCCGCAGGGGTGTCGAGGACGGCACGTACTACCTGTCGCTCACCATGCCCGCCGACTTCAGCGAGCGGATCGCCTCCAGTTCCGGGGACACCCCGGAGACCGGCGCCCTCCAGGTACGCACGAACGACGCGAACAACTACATCGTCGGGCAGATCTCCCGGACGGTGTTCAGCGAGGTGCGGCAGGCCGCGTCCACGAAGACGTCACGGTCCTTCCTGGACAAGATCTTCGTCTCGTTCTCCGACATCCACGGCAAGACCGTGAAGGCGGCGAAGGGGGCCGACGAACTCAAGGGCGGCATCGGGAAGGCCGAGAAGGGCTCCAAGGACCTCGCCGACGGCCTGGAGGACGCCAAGGACGGCAGCGGGAAGCTGTCCAAGGGCCTGAAGAAGCTCCACACGGGTGCGGGAGACCTGGCGGACGGCTCGAAGCGGGTCGCGGAAGGCACGCAGAAGCTCGCCGACAGGGTCAACAGGACCGCCGGCAAGGTGGGCCCGTTCCTGAAGGGCAACGAGAAGACCATCGGCGACACGGCCCGGCTCGTCGCCGACTCCTCCGGTGTGATCCGCAAGCACCTGGACACCCTGGCGAAGACGGCCCCGACCGCCGCCAAGGGCGCCCGTACGGCGTCGGACACGCTGAACGGCGTCTACGCCAGGCGCTGTGACGACCCCGTCCTGCCCGACGCCGCCTGTGCCGACCTGAAGAAGGCCAGGGACGCGGCGGCCGACGTCGCCGTCATCGCCGACGACGTCAACACGCTGATCGCCCACCAGAACGGCGACCTGACCAAGCTCGACAAGAACCTCGCCACCCTCCAGAAGCAGTCCCAGGCCCTGGCCGAGCGCGCGCCGCACCTCTCCGAGAACCTCGACGACGCCGTCAAGAAGATCAACAAGCTGAACGACGGGGCGGCCGAGGTCGCCGCGGGCGCGAAGAAGCTGCACAAGGGGCTCGGCACGGCCAAGACCGGTGCCGTCGACCTGGACAAGGGCGTTGGCGATCTGAAGACGGGCGCGGACGACCTCAACGGCGGCATGTTCAAGCTCGTCGACGGCTCCGGCAAGCTCGCCGGCGGGCTGCACGACGGGGCGGAGCGGATCCCCGACTACGACAAGCAGGACCGCGACCAGCGCACCGAGGTCATGGCCGACCCCGTGCGGCTCGCCTCCCATGACCTGCACAAGGCGCCCAACTACGGCACCGGCTTCGCCCCGTACTTCATCCCGCTGTCCCTTTGGGTGGGCGCGATGGTGGCCTACATGCTGATCGCGCCGATGAACCGGCGCGCGCTCGCCGCGGGCGCCTCGGCATGGCGGATCGCGCTGGCCGGCTGGCTGCCCGTGGTGGCGATCGGGGTGCTCCAGACGGTGGCCCTGATGTCGGTGCTGCACTGGGCGGTCGGCCTGGAGATGGTGCGGGCGGCCGGGACGGTGGGGTTCCTGTTCCTGGTGACGGCGTGCTTCGCGGCGATCGTTCAGTGGCTGAACGCGCGCTTCGGTGCGGCGGGCCGGATCCTCGTCCTCGCCCTGCTGATGCTCCAGCTGACCTCGGCGGGCGGCACGTACCCCGTGCAGACCAGCCCCGGCTTCTTCAACGCGCTCCACCCCTTCCTGCCGATGAGTTACGTCGTCGAGGCCCTCCGGCGGCTCATCACGGGCGGTGGTCTGGAACCGGTGTGGCACGCGTGCGTGGTGCTGACGGCGTTCACCGCCGGCGCCCTCGCGCTGACCGCCGTGGCGGCCCGCCGCCGCCAGGTGTGGACGCTGGACCGACTGCACCCGGAGCTGAGCCTGTGAGTCCCTCGGTGACACCCCCTGTGAGCCCTTCGGTGACATCCCCCGGAGAGGTTCCTGTGACAATCAGGGCCATGGAAAGCAGCAGTGCCGCGTCGGGCGGCAGCACGCGCCGCGAGGCCACCCGGCAGAAGCTCTACGAGGCGGCCGTCACGCTCATCGCCGAGCAGGGCTTCTCCGCCACGACCGTGGACGAGATCGCCGAGCGTGCCGGAGTCGCGAAGGGCACGGTCTACTACAACTTCGCGAGCAAGTCCGTCCTCTTCGAGGAACTGCTGCGGCACGGGGTCGGCCTCCTCACCGCCTCCCTGCGGGAAGCGGCCGAGCGGACCGCCCGCGAGGGCGGCACCAAGGTCGACGCCCTGGACGCGATGATCCGCGCGGGACTGGTCTTCATCGACCGCTACCCGGCCTTCACGCAGTTGTACGTGGCCGAGCTGTGGCGCACGAACCGGGCCTGGCAGTCCACGCTGATGGTGGTCCGGCAGCAGGCCGTCGCGGTCGTGGAGGACGTGCTGCGCGAGGGCGTGGCGGGCGGCGAGTTCAGCGACGAGATCGACGTCCCGCTGACGGCGGCCGCGCTGGTCGGCATGGTCCTGGTGGCCGCCCTTGACTGGAAGTCCTTCCAGCCGGAGCGCTCCCTGGACGACGTCCACGCGGCCCTGTCCCGGCTGCTCCAGGGACGGGTGAGCGGCTGCCGCTGAGGCCACACTCTGAGCGGCTGCCGCTGAAGGCAGCCCCGGCGCGGATGCGAAAGCGCCGGTCCGTTGTGGCCGCGTCCCCCGCGGGCCACCTCGAACCGGCGCCTTCCTTGCTCCCCCGTTTTCCTGCTCCCCCGTGCGTTCCCCCGCAGGACCCCCGTTCGGTCGTCCCCCGGTTCTCCCCCGTGCCTCGCTCCCGCCGACACCGTCGGCGGAAGGAGCGGATCGTGGGCCCGGTCCCGTTCCGGCGCCCCGTGTCGCCGGTACCGGAGCCGTGCCCCTCTCCGTGCCTCCACTCTCTCGTTCTCGCAGGTCCTCGCCCATCCGCGCGCGTACTCAACTCGTTCTCTAGGTACGGGTACTCAGCCCTGCGCACGCGGCCCCAGAACACTGGGTGGCCGGCTGGTCACGATCGCTTCCGCGCCCGTACTCGGAGGCTGTCGGCGGGGGCTGTCGGCGGGGGCCGATAAAGTCCCTGGCATGGCACGGATTGCGGTGATCGGCGCCGGGATGGGCGCGCTGACGGCGGCCGCCCGGCTGGCCGTCGCGGGCCACCGGGTGGTGGTGTACGAGCGGACGGACACGTACGGCGGTGCGCTGCGCCGCTTCGAGCGCGACGGGTTCTCCTTCGACACCGGCCCCGGCCTGCTCCCGCTGCCCGCCGTCTACCGCGATCTGTTCGTCAAGACCGGCAAGGAACCTCTGGAGGCATGCGTCGACCTGGTCCAGGTCGACCCGTCGTCCCGGCACGTGTTCGCGGACGGCACCCGGGTCTCGCTGCCGAACGCCTCGCGCGCGGGCGTCGTGGCGGCTCTGGACGAGGCACTCGGCTCCGGGGCCGGCCAGCGGTGGGGCGACTTCCTGGTGCGGGCCCGCGAGGCCTGGGACCGGACCCGGCGGCCCCTCCTGGAGGAGCCGCTGTGGCCGAACTGGCAGGTGCTGGCGGAGCGCGAGCCGTACCCGGCGGTGCCCCACAAGCGGCTGCTGCGCACCCGCCGGGCCGGCACGCTCGCCGAGGTCGGCGCCTGGGAGCTGCGGGACGCCCGGCTCGCCGCGCTCCTGGAGAGCCACGCCCTGGCGCACGGCCTGGACCCCCGGACCACACCGGCGAGCGCGGCCGTACTGCCGTACATGGAGCACGCCTTCGGCACCTGGTACGTGCGCGGCGGCCTGCGCGAGCTGGCCCGCGCGGTGTACGAGCGGTGTGTGACCCGAAAGGTCGAGTTCCGTTTCGGCGCCGACGTGACCGGGGTGCTGGAGAAGGACGGCCGGGCATCCGGGGTGGAACTCGCCGACGGCACGGTGGCGGAGGCGGACTTCGTGGTGGCCGGTGTCGCGCCCGGCACGCTGGACCGGCTGTCGGCGCAGGCCGTGGTGCGGGGTGGCGGCGAGGTGCCGCCGCAGCCCGCGACGGCGAGCCGGCTCACGGTGCTGCTCGCCCTGCGCGGCACCCGCCCCGAGGGCACGGCACACCGCACGGTGGTGCACGCGGCGGACCGCGAGGCCGAGTTGGACGCCCTGTTCGGCGGGGCGGCGGAGAACACACACCCGACGGTCACGGTCCTGCGGCCCGATGACCCGGGGCTGGTCCCGGACCCGGACCACGAGGCGGTAACCCTCACGACGGTGGTACCCGCCCGGCCCGACGAGCCCTGCGACGACCTCGCCGAAAACATGATCACCGTCGCCGAACGCGCCGTACCCGACCTGCGCGACCGTCTCCTCTGGCACGAGGTGCGCACCCCGGCCGACATCGCCGAGGCGACCGGCACGGAAGGCGGGGCGGTGCCGGTGCCCGCCCTGGCGGCGGACGGCGGGCGGCTGCTGCATCCGTCCAACAGCACGCGCGTGCCCGGTCTGTTCACCGCCGGCGGCTGGGCACACCCCGGTGGCGGACTGCCGCACGCCGGCATGTCGGGCGCGCTGGTGGCGGGACTGATCGTGGAGGGACCGGAGTTCCGGGGCTCCCAGTAAGCTCGCCGCCCCGGCGGCGTTCAGGCTTCAGAAACGGTACTGCTCGTCGAAGCCGTTCCCGGGCGTCTGCTGCTGCCCGTCGCCCTGGTACGGGTACGGGTGCTGCTCCGGCGGCAGTTCCTGGCCGTACTCGTCGGTGTTGCGCTGCTGCGGGACCCACACACCGTCGGGCGGGCTCTCGCCGCCGTAGGTGCCGGTGTACTGGTCCTGGCCGTAGCCCTGCTGGGCGTAGTACTGCTGGTCGCCGTAGGAGGTGTCGTACGAGGCTCCGCCGTAGGTCGGCGTGCCGATGTACGGGTCGGAGTAGGCGGCGTACTGCTGCTGGTCCGTGGCGTCGTAGCCCTGCTGCTGGCCGTAGCCCGAGTAGTCGTAGGACTGGTCGGTGCCCTGGGCCGTGGCGGCGTACTGGTCGTGGGGCTGGCCCGGCTGGTACCCGGTGTCGCCGTACACGCCGTAGGAGCCGGTGTCGTCGGGCACGGGCTGGGGCTCGTAGACGGCGGTGGTCTCGGCGGCCGTCGGGTGGACGGGACGCGACGGGGTGAAGACGTCGTCGCGGTCGTAGTCGTCGTCCTGGCCGTAGGCGGGGGCATTGGCGTCGCGGCGGTAGTCGGCGGCCTCGTCGCCGTAGCCGCCGTCGGCGGTCTGGTCGCCGTAGCCGCCGTCGGCGGTCTCCAGACCGGAGACCTCCAGGGTCGGCTCCTGGCGGCCGCGCTCACCGCGGCGGCGCTTGCTGCCGCCCAGCATCGGCGCGTTCATCGCCCAGCCGGCCGAGAAGCCGCTGCGGAACGACAGGGTGACGTACGTCTGCCCGACCGCGAAGGCGGCCGCGCCCAGTCCGATCACGACGACCGACGGGACGAGGACACCGACGACGACGCCGAGGAAACCGACGAAGGCGAGCAGCCGCCAGCGCAGCCGCGCCTTGTACTGCAACAGCACCTCGCCCAGCAGCCACAGCGCGACGATGCCGAACGCGATGTAGAGGACCGCCCAGCCCATGTACGCCCCTCTCCCAGTCGCCGCTACGCAGTGTGTCGTATACCGGTGCGAACGGTCTAGGCCTGCGGTCGGTGGTGCAGGCCCAGGTTCTCGTAGATTTCCAGCGTCGCCGTGGAGTTGTTGAGCGTGATGAAGTGCAAGCCGGGCACTCCCTCGGCAAGCAGCCGCGCACAGAACTCCGTGGCGAATTCGATACCAATGGAGCGTACAGCGGCCGGATCGTCTTTTGCTGTGAGGATCCGCTCTTTCAGGGCGGCCGGGAACGCGGCGTTGGTGAGGGACGGGATGCGCTCCAGCGACCGCGCGCTGGCGATCGGCATGACCTCGGGAATGATCGGGGTGTCGCAGCCGGCGGCCGAGACCCGGTCGCGCAGCCGGAGGTAGTCCTCCGGGTGGAAGAACATCTGCGTGATGGCGTAGTCCGCGCCCGCGCGGCACTTGTCGACGAAGTGGCGGACGTCGGTGTCCCAGTCGGTGGAGCGCGGGTGCATCGCCGGGAAGGCGGCGACTCCCACGCAGAAGTCGCCGGACGCCTTGATCAGCTCCACGAGTTCGGCGGCGTAGGCCAGGCCCCGGGGATGCGGCACCCACTCGCCCATCGGGTCGCCGGGCGGGTCGCCGCGCAGGGCGAGCATGTTGCGGATCCCGGCGTCGGCGTACTGGCCGATGATGTTGCGCAGGTCGGCCACCGAGTGATCGACCGCCGTGAGGTGCGCGATGGGCGTAAGGGTGGTGTCGGAGGCGATCGCCTCGGTCGCCTTGACCGTGCCCGCGCGGGTGGAACCGCCCGCGCCGTAGGTCACGGAGACGAAGTCGGGGGCCACGGCCTCGACCCGGCGCAGCGCGTTCCACAGGTTCCGCTCGCCCTTCGGTGTCTTCGGGGCGTAGAACTCGAACGAGTACGTCGTCTTGCCGGTCGCGAGCATGTCGCGGACGGTGCGCGCGTGGTCCGACCTGATGGATGCGGTGCCGAGGGCCATACCGGCAGGTTAGCCAGGGGCGGTCGGTCCCCCAACCGGGCACGGACATTTGACCGATTTGTGCACTTGTTGTCCACCCCTTGGACACCCGGCGTACTACTTCTCCCGCAGTCTCTTCGCGAGCTCGGCCGCCGCCGCGCCCGGGTCGTCGGCCTCGGTGATCGCCCGTACGACGACGGCGCGCCGGGCTCCCGCTTCCAGGACCTGGTCGAGATTGCCGAGGCCGATGCCGCCGATGGCGAACCAGGGCCGGTCGGTGCCGAGGGCGGCGGTGTACCGGACGAGGTCCAGGCCGGGGGCGTGGCGGCCGGGCTTGGTGGGGGTGGGCCAGCAGGGGCCGGTGCAGAAGTAGTCCACGCCGTCCTGGACGGCGGCCGCGGCGGCCTCGGACTCGGCGTGCGTGGAGCGGCCGATCAGGACGTCGTCGCCGAGGATCGCGCGGGCCGCGGAGACGGGCAGGTCGCCCTGGCCGAGGTGCAGTACGTCGGAGCCGGCGGCGTGGGCGACGTCCGCGCGGTCGTTGACCGCGAGCAGCTTGCCGTGCCGGGCGCAGGCGTCGGCGAAGACGGCCAGGTGCTCCAGCTCCTCGGCCGCCTCCATGCCCTTGTCCCGCAACTGCACGATGTCGACCCCGCCCGCCAGTACGGCGTCCAGGAACTCCACGAGATCGCCCTGGCGCTTGCGCGCGTCGGTGCAGAGGTAGACCCGGGCGTCGGCGAGCTGGGCGCGGGCGGTGGTGGCGGTGGTGGCGGCCATGCGTGTCCCCCTGGTTGTCAGTGGCGTACGGGTGCGGGGTGCGCCTGTGGCGGCGCACAGCTGCGGGCGCGCCCCCTGGCGGCGCACGCGTGCGGATGCGCCTCCTGGCGGCGTACAGGTGCGGATGCGCCGTGGCGGCGCACGGGTGCTGCTGCCCCCGTGAGCGTACGGATGCGGGTGCATCCGCCGACGTAGAAGTGCGGGTGCGCCCATGGTGGCGTACGGACGCGAGATGTGCCTGGGCCGGTGGCGTTACGGGCGGACCCCAGGCGCCCGCGTTCGTGGCGGACGGCAGGTGCGGCACCCCTGCGCACGGCACGCGCAGGCGGCCAGGGCGCCGGAGCGCCCCGCTCCGGTGACTCCGGTGCGAGCCTCGCCCGGGGCCCTGCACGGACCGCCACAGGCGGCCCACGCCCCGGTCGGGCGCGAGCCACCCCTGGCCGGGACCCGGCGGGCCCCGGCCCACACACCGGGCGGTTGTTCAGTCCGGTCCCACTCGTACGGCACCGGACGGTTGTTTCGGTCGAGGTCGGTCAGACGGCGAGCGCCTGGGCTCGGCGCTTCACCTCCGTGCCGCGATTCTCGCTCAGGGCCTGTGCCGGCGTACCGGGCAGGCTCGGGTCGGGGGTGAAGAGCCACTCCAGCATCTCTTCGACCGTGAAGCCGTCGTCCCGCAGGAGCGTCAGGGTCCCGGCCAGACCCTTGACGACCTTGTCCCCGTCGATGAAGGCCGCGGGGACGTGCAGTGCGCGGTTCTCACCACGGCGTACGGCGATGAGCTGGCCCTCCTTGACCAGCTGCCGCACGCGCGTCACCTCGACGCCGAGCTGTTCGGCGATGTCGGGGAGGGTGAGCCAGGCAGGGACGAGAGCATCGATCTTTGCGTCAATCTCGGTCACGGAAACCAGCCTGCCATCCCCCACTGACAGTCGGAAGTCGGGCCCGCCCACCTGGGCGGACACTGGCTCCTCTCGAGCTACGCCGTCGCCGCCTTCAACGGCCTCGCCGGGTCCGCCAGCAACGCCGGATTCATCGGCGTGCCCGACTCGATCAGGCGGCGGCCCTGCGCCAGGTCCCGGGGGCGGCCCACCGCCAGCAGCGCGACCAGCCGGTCGCCGCGGAGCCAGCAGACCGTCCAGGCCGGTCCGGCCGGATCGCCCCGCCACAGGGTCGTGTCGGCGGCCGCGTGATGACCGGCGTACTGCACGAACCGCCCGAACTGCTCGGACCAGAAGTACGGCACGGGGTCGTACACCGCCGGGGTCTCCCCCGACGCCCGGCCGACGATGTTCACGGCGACCGTGCGCGGTCCCTGGAGGGCGTTGTCCCAGTGGTGCACCAGCAGGCGCTCGCCGTACCGGCCGGAGGGGAAGGAGGCACAGTCGCCGACCGCGTACACGTCGGGCGCCGACGAACGCAGGTGCTGGTCGGCCACGATCTCGCCGCGCGTGCCCAGCTCGATCCCGGAGCCGGCCAGCCAGGCCGTGGCCGGACGGGCGCCGATGCCGACGACGACCGCGCCCGCGGGCAGCCGCGAGCCGTCGTCCAGAACGACAGCGCCGGGTTCCACACGCTCCACGCGCGCGTGCGTCCGCAGTACGGCACCCGCGTCGGCGTACCAGCCGGCCATCGGCGCGGCGACCTCGGCGGGCAGCGCCCCGGCGAGCGGGCGTTCGGCGGCCTCCACGACGGTCACCGCGCAGCCCGCCTCGCGCGCGGCCGTGGCGAACTCCGCGCCGATCCAGCCCGCGCCGACGACCACGATGTCGTGCCGGCGGGCCAGCACCGGCCGCAGCCGCTCGGCGTCGTCCAGGGTGCGCAGCAGATGCACGCCCGGCACGCCCGCCGCCCCGGGCAGCCGGATCGGTTCGGCACCGGTCGCGACGACCAGGACGTCGTACGGCACGGGCCCGTCCTCGGTGTCCAGCTCGTGGTCGCCGGGGCGCAGGCCCCGCACCTCGCAGCCGAGCCGAAGTTCGATGCCGAGGGCCTCGAAGTCGACGTCGAAGGCGGAGCCCTCGGCCTTGCCGAGCAGGACGGCCTTGGACAAGGGGGGCCGGTCGTACGGCTGGTGGGGCTCGGCGCCGATCAGGCTCACGGTGCCGGTGAAGCCCTGCTCGCGCAGGGCGACCGCGGTCTGCACACCGGCCATGCCCGCGCCCGCCACGACCACGCGCCGCGGCGCGGACGAACCTGGTGCCTGCGTCTGCTCGCTCACCTGATCACCATAGACAACTGACACTTTGTCAGTCAGTGCTCATGCGCAGTGACCTGCTCCACAACGCTCGTCCCGCTGCCCGCCTGGGACTCCCACTCCCAGCTCTCCTCCAGCCGCACCCGCCCGTCGGGCAGTTCCACGACCGTCGACACGCAGTGCCCGGAGGAGGTGGTTCCATCCCCCTTGAGCTGTACGTACCGGAAGTCCAGTCTGTCGCCCTCCCGGGTTCCGACGAGATGTCCGCGTACGACGTCGCCGCCCGTGTACTCGGCCCAGACCTCGCCGTCCTTCTCGTGGTACGTGAACCGGGTGCGGGTCCCCACCTGGCCCGGTGCCTGGTCGGCGACCGGGGCGAGGACGAGACCGTCGAGGGATCGGGCCATGGCGGTGGTGGCTCCCTTACTGCGCCGTACGGCATCGGGCTAGGGTGGGTGGCCAACGTAAGGCACTCGCGGGAGCCCGGACGCACCGGGCTGAGAGGGAGGCTGGCGGCCTCCGACCGTACGAACCTGATCCGGGTCATGCCGGCGAAGGGAGGGGCTGGACGCCCATGTCGCGTACGCGAACGTCAGACGTCCTCGTCATCGGGGGCGGGATCATCGGCCTGGTCACCGCGTGGCGGGCCGCGCAACGCGGGCTCGCCACGGCCGTGCTGGACCCGGAGCCGGGCGGCGGAGCCGCACAGGTGGCGGCCGGGATGCTGGCCGCCGTCACGGAACTGCACTACGGCGAGCAGACCCTGCTCGGTCTGAATCTCGCCTCCGCCCGGCGCTATCCGGACTTCGCGGCCGAGCTCACCGAGCAGACCGGCCACGACCTCGGCTACCGCCGGTGCGGCACGCTCGCGGTGGCCCTGGACGCCGACGACCGGGCCCATCTGCGCGAACTGCACACCTTGCAGCAGCAGTCGGGCCTGGAGTCCCAATGGCTGTCGGGACGGGAGTGCCGGCGTCTGGAGCCGATGCTCGCACCGGGCGTGCGCGGCGGGCTGCGGGTCGACGGCGACCACCAGATCGACCCGCGGCGGCTGGCCGGGGCGCTGGTCACGGCGTGCGAGCGGGCCGGTGTGGTCTTCCACCGGGTGTGGGCCGAGCGGCTCACCGTCGTACGGGACCGGGCCACTGGCGTCGTCACGGGCGACGGCACCCCGCTGGACGCCGAGCAGGTCGTGCTGGCCGGGGGCAGCCTCAGCGGGCGACTGGCGGGCGTCCCGGACGACGTGCTGCCGCCCGTGCGGCCGGTGAAGGGGCAGGTCGTACGGCTGACCATGCCGCAGCGGCACGGGGCGTTCCTGAGCCGGACCGTGCGCGCGGTCGTCCGCGGCAGCCACGTCTACCTGGTGCCGCGCGAGAGCGGCGAGCTGGTCGTCGGGGCGACCAGCGAGGAACTGGGCTGGGACACCACCGTGACCGCGGGCGGCGTGTACGAGCTGCTGCGCGACGCGCACGAGCTGGTCCCGGGCATCACCGAGCTGCCGCTCACCGAGACCCGGGCCGGGCTGCGGCCCGGCTCCCCCGACAACGCGCCGCTGCTCGGCCCGACCGGGCTGGACGGACTGCTGCTGGCCACCGGGCACTACCGCAACGGCGTCCTGCTCACGCCGGTCACCGGCGACGCCATGGCGCACGTCCTGGCGACGGGTGAGCTCCCCGAGGAGGCCCGCCCCTTCACCCCGAAGCGATTCAGCGCCGTCACCGCACTCACGGAGCAGCCCGCATGAACATCTCCGTCAACGGGGAGCCCCGGGACGTCCGGCCCGGTACGGCTCTCGACACCGTCGTGAGGTCGCTCACCGCCTCGCCGTCCGGCGTGGCCGCCGCCCTCAACGAAACCGTCGTCCCGCGCGCGCAGTGGCCGTCCACACCCCTGGCCGAGGGAGACCGCGTGGAAGTCCTCACCGCCGTCCAAGGAGGCTGACCATGGCCGACGATCCGTTTGTCCTCGGTGGTACGTCCTTCACGTCCCGCCTGATCATGGGTACGGGCGGGGCATCCAGCCTCGATGTGCTGGAGCGGTCGCTGGTCGCGTCCGGGACGGAGCTGACGACGGTCGCGATGCGCCGGGTGAACGCCTCGGTGCACGGCTCGGTGCTGTCCGTCCTGGACAAGCTCGGCATTCGCGTCCTGCCCAACACGGCCGGTTGCTTCACCGCCGGCGAGGCCGTCCTGACCGCCCGCCTCGCGCGCGAGGCCCTCGGCACCGACCTGGTCAAGCTGGAGGTCATCGCCGACGAGCGGACCCTGCTGCCGGATCCGATCGAACTGCTCGAGGCGGCCGAGACGCTGGTCGACGACGGGTTCACGGTGCTGCCGTACACCAACGACGACCCCGTGCTCGCGCGGAAGCTCGAGGACGTCGGCTGTGCGGCGATCATGCCGCTCGGTTCGCCGATCGGCTCCGGGCTGGGCATTCGCAATCCGCACAACTTCCAGCTGATCGTCGAGCACGCGCGCGTGCCGGTGATTCTGGACGCGGGGGCCGGTACCGCGTCGGATGCGGCGTTGGCGATGGAGCTGGGGTGCGCGGGTGTGATGCTCGCCTCGGCGGTGACGCGGGCGCGGGAGCCGGTGCTGATGGCCGACGCGATGCGGCATGCGGTGGAGGCGGGGCGGTTGGCGTACCGCGCCGGGCGCATTCCTCGGCGGCACTTCGCGGAGGCGTCTTCGCCGGCCGAGGGGATGGCTGTGCTGGATCCGGAGCGGCCTGCCTTTTAAGTGACTCGGCGTCGTTGCCGAGGCCGGGCGGTCCGCAGCCCGGCGTGGCGGGGTGCCGATTCCTTGGGACGGGTGCCGCCCAGCGGCACGACTGCCCGCGACGGCGGCCTGACGCACGTCACAGGTCCGCTTCAGTCGCGCCCCGAAAACCGCGGGGGCGATGGAGCTGTCAGTCGTGGCTCGTACACTCGCCTGCGTGGACACGACCCTTCAGGACCCCTTGGTCGGGCAGGTGCTCGACGGCCGGTATCGCATCGACGCGCGGATCGCGGTCGGCGGGATGGCCACGGTCTACCGGGCCGTGGACACCCGGCTCGACCGGGTCCTCGCGCTCAAGGTGATGCACCCCTCGCTCGCGGTCGACGGCTCGTTCGTCGAGCGGTTCATCCGCGAGGCCAAGTCGGTGGCCCGGCTGGCTCACCCGAACGTGGTGCAGGTCTTCGACCAGGGCACTGACGGCAGTTACGTCTACCTCGCCATGGAGTACGTCGCGGGCTGCACCCTGCGGGACGTGCTGCGCGAGCGCGGGGCCCTTCAGCCGCGTGCCGCCCTGGACATCCTGGAGCCGGTGCTGGCCGCGCTGGGCGCCGCGCACCGCGCCGGGTTCGTGCACCGGGACATGAAGCCCGAAAACGTCCTGATAGGGGACGACGGCCGGGTCAAGGTCGCCGACTTCGGGCTCGTACGGGCCGTGGACACGGTGACGAACACCACCGGCACCGTGCTCGGCACGGTCTCGTACCTCGCCCCCGAGCAGATAGAGAACGGCACCGCCGACCCCCGCGTCGACGTGTACGCGTGCGGCGTGATGCTGTACGAGATGCTGACCGGCGACAAGCCGCACGACGGGGACTCCCCGGCCGTGATCCTCTACAAGCACCTGCACGAGGACGTCCCGCCGCCCTCGGCCGCCGTGCCCGGTCTGGCGTACGAGCTGGACGAGATGGTGGCCTCGGCGACCGCCCGCACCCCGGACATCCGACCGCACGACGCGGTGGCGCTGCTCGCGCAGGTCCGTGCCGGGCGTGCCCGGCTGACCGTGGAGCAGCTGGACGCGGTACCGCCGCAGGCGCTCGCCGCGGACCACGACAACGCCGACGACCGTACGAGCGTGATCCCGCGGGCGCTGGCCACGCCGCGCCCCCTGCCCGTCAACGAGGACGAGGAGGGGGCCGCGCTCAACCGCACCAGCCGCTTCGAGTCCCCGCCGCCCCCGCCGTCCCGGGGCCGCTCGGGGCCCCGGCGGGGCCCGATGGCGATCGTCGTCGCCGTCCTTCTCGTGCTCGGACTCGGCGCCGGTGTCTGGTACATCAACTCGGGCCAGTTCACCGAGGTCCCCCGGCTGCTGTCGAAGACCGAAGCGCAAGCCCAGGCCCAGCTGGAGGAGGCCGGGCTCGAGGTCGGCAAGGTCAGCCACGCCTACAGCGACACCGTCAAGCGCGGCACGATCATCGGTACCTACCCTGCGCCGGGCGCCCGTATCCGCCGCCACGACTCCGTGTCCTTCACCGTCTCCGACGGCCCGGAGAAGGTGCGGGTGCCCGCCCTGGCGGGCCAGCGGCTGGACAGGGCACGGTCCCTGCTGCAGGAGGACGGGCTGGAGCCGGGCATGGTAACCCGGGAGTTCAGCGAGGACGTGCCCAGGGGCTCGGTGATCTCCGCGCGGCCGGCGGACGGCACGAAGGTGCGCGCGGGCACGGCCGTGGCGCTCGTCGTCAGCAAGGGCAGCCCCATCGACATCCCCGACGTCACCGGTGACGACCTGGCCGATGCCAAGGCCGAGCTGACGGACGCCGGCCTCAAGGTGAAGGTCGCCGCCGAGCGGGTCAATTCCTCCGAGTTCGACAAGGGCCAGGTCGCCAAGCAGAGCCCGACCCCGGGCGGCCGGGCGGCCGAGGGTGACACGGTGACGCTGACGGTGTCCAAGGGCCCCGAGATGATCGAGGTCCCGGA
>NZ_DF968415.1:19545-45082 GCF_001270025.1 Streptomyces azureus
CGTCGGCGACGCCACGCGGGAGCTGGAGAGCGCCGGGTTCCAGGTCGACGAGGACCGAGGACTGCTCGGCCTGTTCGGCGACACGGTGAAGGGCCAGTCCGTGGAGGGCGGGGAGACCGCGCCCAAGGGCTCGACGATCACCATCAAGATCCGGTGACGGGGGTGGGCAGGAGCCCATGGGCAGGGCAAGGCCGGGCGCATGACACCCTGAACGGGTGAACAATCAGCTGTCCGGCCCGTCCCGCAACCCCGTGGGCGGCCACGTCCCCGTGGCCGGTGGGCTCCACTCCGTCGGCCTGTCCTACGCCCGTGACCTGAAGGCCGAGTCCGTACAGGTCTTCGTCGCCAACCCGCGCGGCTGGGCCACTCCGGCCGGCAATCCGAAGCAGGACGAGGCGTTCCGCGCCGCGTGCGAGGCCGAGTCGATCCCGGCGTACGTCCACGCCCCCTATCTGATCAACTTCGGCTCGCACACCGAGGCGACCGTGGAGCGGTCGGTGGAGTCGCTGCGGCACTCGCTGCGCCGCGGGCGGGCGATCGGGGCGCTGGGCGTGGTGGTGCACACCGGCAGCGCGACCGGCGGCCGGGAGCGGTCGGTGGCGCTGAAGCAGGTACGGGAGCATCTGCTGCCGCTGCTCGACGAGCTGACCCACGACGACGACCCGTATCTGCTGCTGGAGTCGACCGCCGGCCAGGGCGCCTCCCTGTGCTCACGGACGTGGGACTTCGGCCCGTACTTCGAGGCGCTGGACGCCCATCCGATGCTGGGCGTGTGCCTGGACACCTGCCATGTCTTCGCCGCCGGGCACGACCTGACCGGCCCCAGCGGCATGCACCAGACGCTGGACCTGCTGGTGGACACGGTCGGCGAGGGCCGGCTGAAGCTGATCCACGCCAATGACTCAAAGGACGTGGTGGGCGCTCACAAGGACCGGCACGAGAACATCGGCGTGGGCCACATCGGCGAGGACCCCTTCCGGGCCCTGATGACGCACCCCGCGACCGAGGGCGTGCCGCTGATCATCGAGACGCCGGGCGGCAAGGAAGGCCACGCGGCGGACGTGGAGCGGCTGAAGAAACTGCGCGACTGCTGAACGTCGCAGAGGCTCAGAGGCCGGGGCCGTCCCCGGGCTCCTCCTGGTACGAGTAGCGCTGCTCCTGCCAGGGGTCGCCGATGTTGTGGTAGCCGCGCTCCTCCCAGAAACCACGCCGGTCAGCGGTCATGTACTCCACGCCGCGCACCCACTTGGGGCCCTTCCAGGCGTACAGGTGGGGCACGATCAGACGCAGCGGGAAGCCGTGCTCGGCGGTGAGCAGCTCGCCGTCCTTGTGGGTGGCGAACAGGGTGTGCTCGGAGGCGAAGTCGGACAGCCGGACGTTGGAGCTGTATCCGTACTCGGCCCACACCATCACATGGGTGACGTCGTCCGCGGGCGGCGCGATGTCGAGGATCGTGCGCGCGGGGATGCCGCCCCACTCGACGCCCAGCATGCTGAACTTCGTGACGCAGTGCAGATCGGCCACGACGGTGGTGTACGGCAGGGCCGTGAACTCCTCGTGGGTCCAGCAGTGCTTGCCGCCGTCCGCCGTGGCGCCGAAGACCCTGAACTCCCAGCGCTCGGGCCGGAACTTGGGGACGGGCCCGTAGTGCGTGACCGGCCAGCCGCGCTGCACCCGCTGTCCCGGCGGAAGCCCGGGCTGCGTCGCTCCTGCCGGATCACGCCCTTCTCCCGATTCGTGTCCCACCGGCTGACCCATGTCTCCATCCTGACAGACCTCGGGTGATGCCCCCGACCGGGGCCACCCCAAACGGGGCAATTCGAACTAAGCATGCCCTTACTTAGTAAGTGAAGACTTACTGGACGATCTTCGCCGCCGGTGGAATCATGCGGCGCAACCTGCCAGTTCCCCCGCGTGGAAGGAGCCTCTGCGATGCAGGGCGACCCCGAGGTCCTCGAATTCCTGAACGAGCAGCTGACCGGCGAGCTGACGGCGATCAACCAGTACTGGCTGCACTACCGGATCCAGGACAACAAAGGCTGGACCAAGCTCGCCAAGTACACGCGTGAAGAATCCATCGACGAGATGAAGCACGCGGACAAGATCACCGAACGCATTCTCATGCTGGACGGCCTGCCCAACTACCAGCGGCTCTTCCACGTACGGGTCGGCCAGACGGTCACCGAGATGTTCCAGGCCGACCGCCAGGTCGAGGTCGAGGCGATCGACCGCCTCAAGCGCGGTATCGAGGTGATGCGCAGCAAGGGCGACATCACGTCCGCGAACCTCTTCGAGTCGATCCTGGAGGACGAGGAGCACCACATCGACTACCTGGACACACAACTGGAGCTCATCGAGAAGCTGGGTGAAGCGCTGTACCTCGCGCAGCAGATCGAGCAGCCGAGCTAGGGTCAGACCCCTAGGCGGCGTCCTCCAGCTCCGCGAGTACCGGCTGGCCCCGGTCGGCCAGTTCACGGCGAGGGCACGAACCCCTGCCCAGAATGGCTTGGATACGGCGTACGCACGACCCGCAGTCCGTGCCCGCCTTGCATGCGGACGCTATCTGCCGAGGGGTACAGGCGCCGCCGTCCGCGTGCTGCTTGACCTGCTGCTCGGTGATCCCGAAGCAACTGCACACGTACACGCGGTCCACCTCCCGACAGGTCGTTCCAAGGCGCCGTCCCCGTTGATCGGTGAGGCTAACCTAACCTTACCCGCCGGGTCGAAGACGCAAAAGTCGACTGGGGCGCGGATCGTATGTGATCCGCGCCCCAGTCGATGTCGGGGTAACAGGCGAACCCGTTACTGGTCCCTGTACATCTCGGCCACGAGGAACGCCAGGTCCAGCGACTGGCTGCGGTTGAGCCGCGGGTCGCAGGCCGTCTCGTAGCGCTGGTGCAGATCGTCGACGAAGATCTCGTCGCCGCCGCCCACGCACTCGGTGACGTCGTCGCCGGTCAGCTCCACGTGGATGCCGCCCGGGTGGGTGCCGAGCGCCTTGTGGACCTCGAAGAAGCCCTTGACCTCGTCGAGCACGTCGTCGAAGCGGCGGGTCTTGTGGCCGGAGGCCGCCTCGTAGGTGTTGCCGTGCATCGGGTCGGTGATCCAGGCCACGGTCGCGCCGGAGGCGGTGACCTTCTCGACCAGCTCGGGGAGCTTGTCGCGCACCTTGTCGGCGCCCATGCGGACGATGAAGGTCAGCCGGCCCGGCTCACGCTCGGGGTCGAGGCGCTCGATGTACTGCAGCGCCTCCTCGGCCGTGGTCGTCGGGCCCAGCTTGATGCCGACCGGGTTGCGGATCTGCGAGGCGAACTCGATGTGCGCGTGGTCCAGCTGCCGGGTGCGCTCACCGATCCACACCATGTGCGCGGACACGTCGTACAGCTGCCCGGTGCGCGAGTCGACCCGGGTCAGGGCCGACTCGTAGTCGAGCAGCAGCGCCTCGTGCGAGGAGTAGAACTCGACCGTCTTGAACTCCTCCGGGTCGGCCCCGCAGGCGTGCATGAAGTTGAGCGCGTTGTCGATCTCGCGCGCCAGCTGCTCGTAGCGCTGCCCCGAGGGGGACGACTTCACGAAGTCCTGGTTCCAGGCGTGCACCTGGCGCAGGTCGGCGTAGCCGCCGGTGGTGAAGGCGCGCACCAGGTTCAGCGTGGAGGCCGAGGCGTGGTACATCCGCTTCAGCCGCTCGGGGTCCGGGACGCGGGCCTCTTCGGTGAAGTCGAAGCCGTTGACGGAGTCGCCCCGGTACGTCGGCAGCGTCACCCCGTCGCGGGTCTCGGTCGGCTTGGAGCGCGGCTTGGAGTACTGGCCGGCGATGCGGCCGACCTTCACCACGGGCACGGACGCGGCGTACGTCAGCACGGCGCCCATCTGGAGCAGCGTCTTGAGCTTGTTGCGGATCTGGTCCGCGGACACCGCGTCGAACGCCTCGGCGCAGTCGCCGCCCTGGAGGAGGAACGCCTCTCCCTTGGCGACGGCCGCCATCCGGGCGCGCAGCTGGTCGCACTCGCCCGCGAAGACGAGCGGCGGATACGACTCGAGGTCCGCAACGACTGCGCGCAGAGCCTCGGTGTCGGGGTACTCGGGCTGCTGCGCCGCGGGCAGGTCTCGCCAGGTGTTGCCAGCACTCGCGCTGGTCTTAGCGTTCACGGTCACGGCCTCAACATTACGGGGTCGTGTCGGACGTCCTGACCCATGCCCAGCAATTGAGACACGGGGTACACGACTCGGACATGGGGTAGGGTCCCTGCCATGTTCGCGCACTCGATCCAGACCTGGTGGTGGACCGCTCATCCGGCGGCCCGCTGACTGCGCGTACGACAGACTTCGCGAAGGCCGCCCGAGGGGCGGCCTTCGGCGTTTCCCGGGGTCGTTCCTCTCCACCGAAATCCCACCGGATCCTCGGAGAAGGAGCACGCACCCATGAATCTGCTCGGCTTGCTGGACGACACCCGCCCGTTCGCCCTGCTGCGCCGCCGCACCCCGGGCCACGATCAGGGACTGATCGAGGTCCTCGTCGGCCCGGTCACCACGCACGACCGCCTCGCCGACCTCCCCGACGAGGGTCTGGCGCTCGTCCCTTTCCGGCAGATCCGCGAGCGCGGCTTCGACGTCCGCGACGACGGCACTCCACTGTCGGTGCTGACGCCCGAGGAGTCGTACGGCGTTCCGCTCACCGACGCCCTGGAGCAGCTCCCGGCGCACGACGTGCGCGTCGAGGGCGGTGGCTTCGACATCGGTGACGAGGAGTACGGGGAGATCGTCGGGCGCGTGTTGCGGGAGGAGATCGGCCGGGGTGAGGGCGCGAACTTCGTCATCCGGCGGACGTACGAGGGCGAGATCCCCGGGTTCGGGCGGGCGGACGCGCTCGCGCTGTTCCGGCGGCTGCTGGAGGGCGAGCGGGGCGCGTACTGGACGTTCGTCGTGCACACCGGCGACCGGACGCTGGTCGGGGCGAGCCCGGAGGTGCACGTCCGGATGTCCGGCGGCACGGTCGTCATGAACCCGATCAGCGGGACGTACCGCTATCCCGCCGAGGGGCCGACGCCCGAGCACCTGCTGGACTTCCTCGCCGACGGCAAGGAGATCGAGGAGCTGTCGATGGTCGTCGACGAGGAGCTCAAGATGATGTGCACCGTCGGCGACATGGGCGGGGTCGTCGTCGGACCCCGGCTGAAGGAGATGGCACACCTCGCGCACACCGAGTACGAGCTGCGCGGGAAGTCCTCGCTGGACGTGCGGGAGGTGCTGAAGGAGACCATGTTCGCGGCGACCGTCACGGGCTCGCCGGTGCAGAACGCCTGCCGGGTCATCGAGCGGCACGAGGTCGGCGGGCGCGGGTACTACGCCGGTGCGCTGGCCCTCCTCGGGCGGGACTCGGGCGGTGCCCAGACCCTCGACTCCCCCATCCTCATCCGCACCGCCGACATCGACACCGGCGGCCGGCTGCGGGTGCCGGTGGGCGCCACGCTGGTGCGCGGATCCGACCCTGCGGGCGAGGTCGCGGAGACGCACGCGAAGGCGGCGGGAGTGCTGGCCGCCTTGGGCGTACGTCCTTCCCGGCCGCGCGCGCAGGCCGTACGGCCACTCACGGGCGACCCCCGGGTCCGGGCGGCGCTGGACGGGCGCCGGGCCTCGCTCGCGCCCTTCTGGCTGCGGATGCAGGAGCGGTCGGGCCAGCTGGAGGGGCACGCCCTCGTCGTGGACGGGGAGGACACCTTCACGGCGATGCTCGCGCACGTGCTGCGCGCCGGCGGCCTGGAGGTGAGCGTGCGGCGCTACGACGAGCCGGGGCTGCGGAAGGCGGTGCTCGCGCACGAGGGACCGGTGGTTCTGGGGCCCGGACCGGGTGACCCGTCAGATCTGGCGGACCCGAAGATGCGGTTCCTGCGCTCCCTGACCGCCGAGGTGACCGGCAGGCACCCGCACGGCGTCCTGGGCGTCTGCCTCGGGCACGAGCTGATCGCCACCGAACTGGGTCTGGACGTCGTACGCAAGGAAGTGCCGTATCAGGGGGCGCAGACGGAGATCGAGCTGTTCGGGCGGCGGGAGACCGTCGGCTTCTACAACAGCTTCGTGGCGCGCTGCGACGACGAGGAAGCGGCGGAGCTGGCCGCGCACGGAGTCGAGGTCAGCCGCGCCGCGAACGGGGAGGTGCACGCGCTGCGGGGGTCCGGATTCGCGGGGGTGCAGTTCCACCCGGAGTCCGTGCTCACGCTCAACGGCGCGGCGGTCGTGCGGGACCTGGTGGGGCAGTTGCGGGGCACGAGCACGCCCTCGGTGTAGCACGGGGCCGGTCGGGCCGCGCGGCCCGACCGGCGTCCGAGCCGGACGGTCCGTCAGCCGAAGAACACCCCGACCTCCTCGTACAGCTTCGGGTCCACCGTCTTCAGGCGGGCCGTCGCGTCCGCGAGGGGGACGCGGACGATGTCCGTGCCGCGCAGGGCGACCATCGTGCCGAAGTCGCCGTCGCGGACGCAGTCGATGGCGTGCAGTCCGAAGCGGGTGGCGAGCCAGCGGTCGAAGGCGCTGGGGGTGCCGCCGCGCTGGACATGGCCCAGGACCGTCGTGCGGGCCTCCTTGCCCGTGCGCTTCTCGATCTCCTTGGCGAGCCACTCGCCGACACCGGACAGGCGGACGTGCCCGAAGGAGTCCAGCGACTGGTCCTTGAGGACCATGTCGCCGTCCTTGGGCATGGCCCCCTCCGCGACGACGACGATCGGCGCGTACGACGCCCTGAAGCGGGACGTCACCCAGGCGCACACCTGCTCGACGTCGAAGCGCTGCTCGGGTATGAGGATGACGTTCGCGCCGCCGGCCAGGCCCGAGTGGAGGGCGATCCAGCCGGCGTGCCGGCCCATCACCTCGACGACCAGGACCCGCATGTGGGACTCGGCGGTGGTGTGCAGCCGGTCGATGGCCTCGGTGGCGATGCCGACCGCGGTGTCGAAGCCGAAGGTGTAGTCGGTGGCGGACAGGTCGTTGTCGATCGTCTTCGGAACGCCCACACAGGGCACGTCGTACTCGCCGGACAGCCGGGCGGCCACGCCCAGGGTGTCCTCGCCGCCGATGGCGATGAGCGCCTCGACCTCCAGCTCGGCGAGGTTCTCCTTGATGCGGCGGATGCCGTTTCGCTCTTTCAGCGGGTTGGTCCGCGAGGAGCCGAGGATGGTGCCGCCGCGGGGCAGGATGCCGCGCACGGCGGGGATGTCGAGACGGACGGTGTCGTTTTCCAAGGGCCCTCGCCAGCCGTCCCGGAAGCCGGTGAAGTCGTAGCCGTACTCCTGCACGCCCTTGCGGACGATGGCCCGGATGACGGCGTTGAGTCCGGGGCAGTCGCCGCCTCCGGTCAGTACTCCGACCCGCATGGAATGTCCCTTCGCAGCAGGTGCCTGACGAAGGGTCAGTGTGGCGCGGGTCTCACTCGTCGTCGAGGCCGCGTTCTATCGCATACCTGACCAGCTCGACGCGGTTGTGCAACTGGAGCTTGCCGAGGGTGTTCTGGACGTGGTTCTGCACCGTGCGGTGGGAGATGACCAGGCGTTCGGCGATCTGCTTGTAGCTCAGGCCCTTGGCGACGAGACGCAGCACCTCGGTCTCGCGGTCGGTGAGCCGGGGTGCCTTCGGTTCGCCGGTGTCCTGGGCGGGGGCGGGTTCGGAGGCCAGGCGGCGGTACTCGCCGAGGACCAGCCCGGCGAGGCCGGGGGTGAAGACCGGGTCTCCGACGGCCGTGCGGCGGACCGCGTCCTGGAGTTCCTCGGTGGAGGCCGACTTCAGCAGATAACCGGTCGCGCCGGACTTCACCGCCTCCAGGACGTCGGCGTGCTCCCCGCTCGCGGAGAGCACCAGGACGCGCAGCGCCGGGTCGGCGGCGACGACCTCCTTGCAGACCTGGACGCCGGGCTTGCCGGGCAGGTTCAGGTCGAGCACGAGCACCTCGGGCGCGGCGGCCTTGGCGCGGCGCACGGCCTGGTCGCCGTCGCCCGCGGTGGCCACCACCTCGAAGCCCGACTCGGCCAGGTCGCGGGCGACCGCGTCGCGCCACATGGGGTGGTCGTCGACCACCATGACCTTGATCGGGTCCCGCCGGCCCTCCGTGGTCTCCGTCATCGCCGCTCCGCCTTCCCCCGTACGTTCGTCACGTCCTTCGGTACCTTCAACTCGACCTCCGTGCCCTGGCCCGGCACCGAGATCAGCTCCGCGCTGCCGCCGAGGTCGCGCAGCCGGCCGCGGATCGACAGGGCGACGCCGAGCCGCCCCTCGCCCTCGGCCTGGGCGAGCCGCCCCTCCGGGATGCCGGGTCCGTCGTCCCGTACGGTGACGATCACCTCGTCCGGCTCGTCCTCGACGAGGATCCACGCGCGCGCCTGCTCCCCGGCGTGCTTGCGGACGTTGTCCAGCGCCGCCCCGACGGCGGCGGCCACCTCCCGGGCGGCGAGCGGCGCCAGCGGCACGGGCGCGCCGGGCTCGGCGAGGCTGACCTTGGCGCCGGCGTACGGCGCGAGCAGGGCGCGCAGGTCGACGGGGCCGCTCTCCTCCGGCTGCTCGTCGACGGCCCGGACGACGGCTCCCTCGGCGGCGTCCTCCGAGACCCGGGATACGGGCACCAGTCCGCCGGAGACCAGGGTGCGCAGGGCGACCTCCTGCTCGCCGGCCATCCGGCCCAGCTCGGCCGCCTCGCCGCCGATCACCGCACCGCGCCGCTGCACCATCGCCAGCACCTGGAGCACGCTGTCGTGGATGTCGCGGGCGAGGCGCTCCCGCTCCCTCGTCGCCGCCTCGATCTCCAGGGCGCGGGCGAGGGTGCGCTCGGAGGCGCGGGCGACCTCGACCACGTAGCCGATGGCGATGGAGGCGATGCAGACCAGGATGACGTTGTGGACGGTGTCGCGGGCCGGGCTGCCGCGCTCGATCAGGTTGGCGACGGCTACGAGGCTGGAGGCGAGGGCCGCCCAGCGCCAGCCGCCCTTGATGGCGAAGGCGAGGACGGCACCGGCGGTCCATATCGACGGCAGCGTGGGGCCGCCCGCCTGGACCCGCTCGTGCGCGTCGGCGACCGGCGTGAGCAGGATGCCGGTGATGGCGACGGTGAGGTCGGCGGCGAGGAACCGCTTGGTGCAGCGGGCGGCGTTCGCGACCCGGGGCAGTGTGGCCAGAGTCCACACGCCCAGCACGGCGTAGTAGGCGACGGCGACCCAGGGCCGGACGAACTCCTCGTAGGCGGTGGCGAACAGGCCGACCGCGTACAGCATCGTGAGCACCCGGTAGGCGGTCAGCGCGCGCCACAGCGGCTGCTCGACCGACATCCTCAGGACTCGCTCGCGCTTGGCCATCTCCCCCACCCCTGGCTCAAGTCCCCGACTAGGGCTCGGTCCGTCGCTGCTCCGGCTTTTCCTGCCCGGACTTTCCCTTTTCCGCTTGTTCCTTCTCCGCCCGTGCGAGCGCGGCCTTCGCCGCCTTCTCGGCTTCCTTCTCCGCCTTCGCCGCCTCCGTGAGCTGCCGCTTCATGGCCGTCGCGTACATGTCGACGTACTCCTGGCCGGAGAGCTTCATGATCTCGTACATGACCTCGTCGGTCACCGCGCGCAGCACGAAGCGGTCGTGCTCCATGCCCTGGTAACGGCTGAAGTCCAGGGGCTTGCCGATCCGGATGCCGGGGCGCATCAGCTTCGGCATGACCTTCCCGGGCGGCTGGATCTTCTCCGTGTCGATCATGGCGACGGGGATGACGGGCGCGCCGGTCGCGAGCGCCACGCGCGCGAGGCCGCCCGGCTTGCCGCGGTAGAGCCGCCCGTCGGGCGAGCGCGTCCCTTCCGGGTAGATACCGAACAGCTCGCCGCGCTCCAGCACCTCGATGCCGCTCTTGATGGCGGCCTCACCCGCGCCGCGCGCACCGGAGCGGTCCACCGGAAGCTGCCCGACTCCCTTGAAGAAGGCGGCCGTCAGCCGGCCCTTCACCCCGGGCGTGGTGAAGTACTCGGCCTTCGCGATGAACGTGACCTTGCGGTCCAGGACCGCGGGCAGGAAGAACGAGTCCGAGAAGGAGAGGTGGTTGCTCGCCAGGATCGCGGGGCCCTCGGCGGGAACGTTCTCCAGGCCTTCCACCCATGGCCTGAAAGCGACCTTCAGCGGTCCTCCAACAGCGACCTTCATCGCGCCGTACAACAACCGAGTGCCTCCTGTATGTGTCGATCAGACCATAACCCGGCGCGCTGTCAAAGGCGCCGACGGCCCTGGTCGGTGTCAGTGCCGTCGCGTACGGTGAAGGTCCCGCGAACGCCGTGCGATCCCTGCCATGACGTTCCGTGACAATCCGTGATCGTGTCAGTCCCTTCTCACGACCAGGAGGCCGAAGGTGCCGGTCCTTGCCGGAGCCGAGCCATTTCGCCACGAGGGCGGGGAGACCGCCGTGCTCCTCTGCCACGGCTTCACCGGTTCACCGCAGTCGCTGCGCCCCTGGGCGGAGCATCTCGCCGCGCGCGGCCTGACCGTCTCGCTGCCGCTGCTGCCCGGGCACGGCACGCGCTGGGAGGACCTGCGGATGACCGGCTGGCAGGACTGGTACGCGGAGGTGGACCGCGAGCTGCGCCTGCTGTGCGAGCGCCGGGAGCAGGTGTTCGTGGCCGGTCTGTCCATGGGTGGCGCCCTGGCCCTGCGGCTGGCCGCGAAGCACGGCGACGCCGTCAGCGGCGTGGTGGTCGTCAACCCGGCGAACAAGGTGCACGGCCTGGCCGCGCACGCCCTGCCGGTGGTCCGCCACCTCGTCCCCGCGACGAAGGGCATCGCCAGCGACATCGCCAAGCCTGACAGCAGGGAGCTCGGCTACGACCGGGTGCCGCTGCACGCGGCGCACTCCCTGCGGCAGTTCTTCCGGATCGTCGACGGCGAGCTGCCGCAGGTCACCCAGCCGGTGCTGCTGCTGCGCAGCCCGCAGGACCATGTGGTGCCGCCCGCCGACTCGGCCCGTATCCTCAGCCGCATCTCGTCGACCGACGTGAAAGAGGTCCTCCTGGAACAGAGCTACCACGTCGCCACGTTGGACCATGACGCGGACCGGATCTTCGCGGAGAGCACCGCGTTCATCGGCCGGCTCGCGTCCGGCCTCGGCAACGAGCCCGGTCTCGGCAAGGAAGGGACGACCGCAGGTGGCTGAGCACGACTCCGACCGCGAGGGCCGCGAGCCGGACGAGAAGGGCGTCCCGTTCGACGAGGAGGCCGCCTGGGCGGCGATCGTCGCCGGGTACGGCGACGAGCCGCCGGACCCGCCGGGCGCCAAGCCGTTCAAGTCGATCGAGGACCTGGCGCTGCTGGAGTCTCCGACCAACGACGACCGGGTGGACACGGCCGGGGACGCCGCGTCGGCCCCCGCGGAGGCCGGGAAGCCCGGCGAGCCGGACGGGCCGGAGCCGAAGAGCACCGGCGACAAGCCGGACAAGACTGCCGGACCGCTGGGCGGCTCCGTCTCCTTCGCACCTGGTGTCGGCCCGCGCGACTACACGGCGCCCGAGCCCACCGAGGACGACTTCGACGAGGACGACGAGGGGCATTTCGTGCCGCCGGAGCCGCCCCCGCTGCCGTCCGCCGACCCCACCGCGAAGTTCGCCTGGCTCGGCGTGCTGGGCGGGCCGGTGCTGCTCCTGCTCGCCGTGCTGCTCGGCTGGGAAATGACGTGGTGGCTGGCCACACTGGGGATCGGCGGGTTCGTCGGCGGGTTCGCGACGCTGGTGATGCGGATGCGGACGGACGACGAGGAGGACGACGACCCGGGGCGGGGTGCGGTCGTCTAGACGGCTGAGTTTCGGGCGCCTGGAATTTTGAGGGCGGCCAGGACCGGGAGGTGGTCCGTGGCCGCCCTCAGGTCTGTGCCGGTCACTCCGGGGTGCTCGAACGGCACCCCACAGCCCAGCACCTCGATGCCCTTGGTCGCGAAGACCGCGTCGATGCGCTGGTAGGGGTCGGCGGGGGTCCAGGTGTGCTCGCCGCCCCACGGGGACGCGGCCCGGCAGTCGGTCAGGGTGCCGGCCAGCCGGCGGAAGGCGGGGCCGTCGGGGCGTTCGTTCAGGTCGCCGCCTGCGATCGCGTGCTCCACGCCCATGCCGGCGAGCCGGTCAAGGAGCATGCCGGCCTGGTCGTAGCGCTCGTCCTTCTGGAGCGACAGGTGACAGCTCAGGACGCCGAGGCGGGTGCCGGCGAAGCGGACGACCGCCGTGGCGAAGCCGCGGCGGTGCAGGCCGGGGGTGTGGGGCAGGAGGACGTCCTCCGTGCGTTCGACGCTCGCCCGGAGCGAGCTGAGGATCGCCGGCCCTGTGGTGGTGGCGCCCCCGGTGACGACGACCAGGTCGGAGGCGAGGGCGAGGCGGGCGAGTTTCTTGCGCCAGCGGAAGAAGCGGGGGGCTTCTTGGACGAGGACCAGGTCGGGCTCGCAGGCCTTGATGACACGGGCCAGGGCGGTGGTGTCGTCCCGCATGGAGCGGATGTTGTAGCTGAGGACCCTGATGACCGCGGAACCGTCGGGTTCGGTACGGGAGTTGGGGAGCAGGGGCATGTGATCAATTTACGCCCAATAGCTCGGGGCGCGGGGTTCGTACGCGAGTACCGGTGGTGCGTGGCCGTTCGCGCAGTTCCCCGCGCCCCCAAAAGCAAAGAATGGCGTTTACATGATCGGGTCGGGTTCCCTGGCCAGGTCCGCTGCTCCCACCAGGCCGGCCTTGTTGCCCAGTTCCGCGGCCCTGACCTCGGCCACCGGGCGCCAGTTGCCGCCCACCAGCCAGCGCTTGTAGGACTTGCGGATCGGGCCCAGGACCAGTTCGCCCTCGTCGGAGAGGCCGCCGCCGACGATGAAGGCGGAGGGGTCGAAGAGGGAGGCGAGGTCGGCGAGACCCGCGCCGACCCAGCGGGCCAGTTCGCGGTAGGAGTCGACGGCCACGCGGTCGCCCTGGCGGGCGGCCATGGAGATGTGCTTGCCCTCGATGCCGTCGGGCGTGCCGTTGCCGAGGCCGAGGAGGATCTCGGCGTTCTCGGGGGTGGCGTTGGCGCGCTGCTTGGCGTACCTCACCAGCGCCCGCCCCGACGCGTACTGCTCCCAGCAGCCCTGTGAGCCGCAGCCGCACAGCAGGCCGTCCGGCACCATGCGGATGTGGCCGAACTCGGCGGCCACGCCGAAGTGCCCGCGGCGCAGCTTGTTGCCGATGATGATGCCGCCGCCGAGGCCGGTGCCGAGCGTGATGCAGATGACGTTGCGGTGGCCCTTGCCGGCGCCGAACTTGTACTCGCCCCACGCCGCGGCGTTCGCGTCGTTCTCGACGACCACCGGGAGGCCCACGCGGGCCTCGACCTTCTCCTTGAGCGGCTCGTTGCGCCAGTGGATGTTGGGCGCGAAGTAGACCTCGGAACGCTGCCGGTTCACATATCCGGCCGCGCCGATACCCACGCCGACGATGTCGTGCCCGACGCGTGCGCCTTCCACCGCCGAGGCGATGGCGTCCACGATGCCCTCAGGCGTGCCCGGGGTCGGCACCTTGTGGGTCGAGAGGATGTTGCCTTCCTCATCGACCACGCCGGCCGCGATCTTCGTGCCGCCGATGTCGACGCCGATGGTGAGTCCCATGAATCCCTCAGTTTCGGTCGAGCCCCGCTACGGCCAACGGTACCCGAGGCACGCCGTCGGGTCGGCTGTCGTCCGCACGCTGGGCAGGACCGGCGGCGGCACGCCGGTCGCGGCTCGTCCGGGGGCGGGGGCTCAGTCCAGGTCGATGCGCTCCCCCGGACCGCCGTCGTCGCCCCGGTCATGGCGTTCGTCCAGGTCACGCGGGTCGATCCGGTCGTCGCGGCCGGTCCAGCGGCGCTCCTGGGCCTCGACGGCGGAGCGGTAGGCGGCGAGCAGTTCGTTCCCGGCGGCGGCCAAGTGGTCGAACACGTCCGGGTTGCGTTCGATGACGGGTTCCACGGCGGCCTTGGCCTGCTGGACGACCTGCCGGACGACCTGCTCGGCGGCGGGTCCCGCGACCGCGCCGAACAGCGGGGACTGGATCCCCGACAGCTTGTCCGCGACGGCGTCGACGAGCTTCTTCAGTTCCTCGGCCGCGGAGCCCGGGGGCGGGCCGTGCTCGGCGCGGCGGCGGGCCTTCTCCGCCTCGAGGTCCTCGGCGCACGCGGTCGCCCAGGCATCGGGGTCGGTCGCCCGCACCTCGTCGACGGCCTCTTCACGGGCGGCGTCGGACGGGGGGAGCTCTTCGCTCATGACGGACTCCTGACTACGGTTCGTCCCTACGACGTTACCCCCTCTCACCGGGTCCGCGGCCACAGCTTCGGATCGGGCGCGAAGCGGACGCGCAGCTCGCCCTCGCGCAGGGCGGCCCCGTCGACGGTGCAGCGGCGCAGCGCGGAGGGCAGCGGAACGATACGGCGGAAAGGCCCCGCCGTGACGAGAAGTTCGTCGCCGCGCCGGACGAGGTCCAGCTCCTCGCGTACGGCGCCGGGCAGCGGGATGTGCCAGACGAGCACGCCGTCCTCGCCGAGCCGGTCGGTGACCGGCCAATCGACCGGTGGGGCGGGGGCGTCCGGGGCGACGCCGGGCACGGCGAGGCCGGCGAGGTCGTCGGCGCCGACCGGGTCGCGTCCCAGGTGGGCGACGGTCCGGACGTCGTACGACTCCCGCCACTCCTCCAGTGTCTTGCGCTGCTGGGCGACCGGGCCGGCCAGCCAGGTGTCCGGGGACGCCTCGGGCAGGACGCGGTTGGCGACCACGACGTCGGTGCGCAGGCCGCGCAGGGCGAGGCCGAGGCCCGCTGCGCGGAGGGCGTCGGCGCCGGCCGGGCCGGGCTCGGCGACCAGTCGTACGACGGTGTCGCGGTCGGCGACGACCGCCTCGACGGCGGCCAGCTCCAGGTCCCAGCGGGCGGCCGTCTCGTACAGCCACTCGGCGGGCATGGGCACGCCGGCGAGCCGGCCCAGTACGGGGCGCAGGGCGCGGGCGGCCTGGCGTTCGGGCGGGAGCAGGCGGCGCAGGTAGCGGCGGAGCTCCTCGGGCAGGGCGAGCAGGGCGAGGGCCTGCGGGGCCGGTGGCAGGTCGACGACGAGCAGGTCGTACGACTCCGACAGCGCGGCGTCGCGCAGGGCGCGCAGGAGGGCGAGTTCCTCGGCGCCGGGGAGCGGGGTGAGTTCCTCGGGGTCGAGGCGGGAGGCGCCGAGGAGGTCCAGGGCGGAGGAGGCGCGGTCCTGGAAGGCGGTGAGGTCCTTCCGGAAGTCCTGGGCGGGGTCGGGGCGCCAGGCCGTGAGACGGGGTGCGGCTTCCGTCGGCTCAGGTCCGGTGCGAGTCCCCAGTGCGGCACCGAGGGTGTCCGTGCGGTCGGCGCCGAGGACGAGGGTGCGGGTGCCCTCCGCCGCCGCGGCCAGGGCGGTCGCGGCCGCGAGGGTGGTACGGCCGCTGCCGCCGGGGCCGGTGATCAGGATGGTGCGCATGGGGGTGAACGGTACCGGCCGCTTGTCCGGTACCCGGCGTTGGTGCTGGCGACGGTCGGGGGCGCAACCCGGCGCTGCGGGGTGCCGCCCGCGCCCACGCGTGCCGCCCCAGGCGGCACGACTGCCCGCGGGTCACGCGACTACTTGCCCGATTCGACGCGCTTCTTCAGACCCGCCAGCGCCCTGTCGATGATGACCTTCTCCGCCTTGCGCTTGATCATGCCGAGCATGGGGATCTTGACGTCGACGGTGAGCGCGTAGGTGACCTCCGTACCCCCTGCCCCCGCCGGCTTCAAAAGGTAGGTGCCGTCCAGGGAGCGGAGCATCTGGGACTTCACGAGGGTCCAGGACACCTCGTTCTCGCCGGTCCACGTGTACGCGAGGACCTGGTCGTCCTTGATCGCACCGGCGTCCATGACGAGCCGGACCTGCTCGGCGCGGCCCTGCTCGTCGGTCTTGAGTACCTCGGCCTCCTTCACCTCGCCGGTCCAGTCCGGGTAGCGGGCGAAATCGGAGATGACCGCCATGACGTCGGCCGGGGCCGCCTCGATGGTGATGCTCGAGCTGGTGTGTTCCGCCATCTCCGTGGCTCCTCCAGATGCGGGCCGGTATGAGGTCGTCGTGCGCAAGTGTGCAGCGTGAAGGCTACCGCGCACGGGACCCGCCGATCTCACCCGACCTGGGACGTCCTCACCATTCCAGCGCCCACGGCGTACCGGTCCCCGCGAAGTGCCCCACGTTCACACACTCGGTTGCCCCGATCCGCATCCGCCGCACCAGCGGCTGGTGCACGTGTCCGAAGAGGGAGTAGCGGGGGCGGGTGCGGCGGATGGCGTCCAGCAGGGCCCGGCTGCCGCGCTCGAAGCGGCGCGCGACGGTGTCGTAGACCAGTTCGGGAACCTCGGGCGGGATGTGCGTGCACAGCACGTCGACCTCGCCGACGGCCTCAATCTTGGCCGCGTACTCCTCGTCGCTGATCTCGTACGGCGTCCGCATCGGGGTGCGCAGGCCGCCGCCGACGAAACCGAAGACCCAGCCGCCGATCTCGACGCGCTCGCCGTCGAGGACGGTCGTGCCGGGGCCGGCGTACTCCTGCCACAGGGGCGGCATGTCGACATTGCCGTAGGTCGCGTACGTCGGGGTGGGGAACGCGGCGAACATCTCGGCGTACTGCTTGCGCACCGCCTTCTCGATCACCGAGGACCGGTCCGCGCCGACGCCGGCCCACAGCCGGGCTCCGAACTCCCGCGCCTCCTGGAAGCGGCGGGCGGTGCGCAGCGCGACGATGCGGTCGGCGTTCTCGACGCCGAACAGGTCGGGGAAGATGCCGCGCGAGTGGTCGGCGTAGTCGAGGAAGAGGACGAGGTCGCCCAGGCAGATCAGGGCGTCTGCGCCCTCGCCGGCCCTCGCCAGGTCACGGGCGTTGCCGTGCACGTCGCTGACCACGTGCACGCGCGTCCTGTGGATTCCGGCTGGTGTGGGTGCCATGGCGATCAAGGGTAGGCCGAGCGCTGCACTTGTGAACAGCGGCGGCCCTACCTGCGGTTACTGGCCAGTCAGTTAGTAGGTGGACTACTGTGCGCGAAGGAATACCCCACTGTGTGACGCAGCGAACATCTCGACGGGACCCCCTGTCGTAGAAGCCATACCGGCGGGTAACGTCCGGGCAGTCCAGTCGTGCTCTGCATTTCAACAAGTGAATGCCGGAGCACCCGCCCGAGCCTTGGACCGGACCGTCGCATCACACAACGTCGTGGCGCCGGCGCCCTATGAGGAGCAGCAGTCTTGCGCGAGTTCAGCCTTCCGGCTTTGTACGAGGTCCCTGCGGACGGCAATCTGACCGACATCGTCCGCAGAAACGCCGCGCAGCACCCGGACGTCGCCGTCATCGCCCGCAAGATCGGCGGCACCTGGCAGGACGTCACGGCCACCGTCTTCCTCGCCGAGGTGCGCACGGCCGCGAAGGGGCTGATCGCCGCCGGCGTCCAGCCGGGCGACCGGGTGGGCCTGATGTCCCGCACCCGTTACGAGTGGACGCTGCTGGACTTCGCGATCTGGAGCGCGGGCGCGGTGACCGTGCCGGTGTACGAGACCAGTTCGCCGGAGCAGGTCCAGTGGATCCTCGGCGACTCGGGCGCGACCGCGTGCATCGTGGAGTCGGGCGGTCACACGGCCGCCGTCGAGTCGGTGCGCGACCATCTGCCGGCGCTCAAGCACGTGTGGCAGATCGAGGGCGGCGGCATCGACGAGCTGGGCCGGCTCGGGCAGGACGTCACGGACCAGACGGTCGAGGAGCGCAGCTCGATCGCCAAGGCCGACGACCCGGCGACCATCGTCTACACCTCGGGCACGACCGGCCGCCCCAAGGGCTGTGTGCTCACCCACCGCAGCTTCTTCGCGGAGTGCGGCAACATCGTGGAGCGGCTGCGTCCGCTGTTCCGCACGGGCGAGTGCTCGGTGCTGCTCTTCCTGCCGCTCGCGCACGTCTTCGGGCGCCTCGTGCAGATCGCGCCGATGATGGCGCCGATCAAGCTGGGCTGCGTCCCGGACATCAAGAACCTCACCGACGAGCTGGCCGCGTTCCGCCCGACCCTGATCCTCGGGGTGCCGCGCGTCTTCGAGAAGGTCTACAACTCGGCGCGCGCCAAGGCCCAGGCCGACGGCAAGGGCAAGATCTTCGACAAGGCCGCCGACACGGCGATCGCCTACAGCAAGGCACTGGACACCCCCTCCGGCCCGTCCCTCGGCCTGAGGATCAAGCACAAGACGTTCGACAAGCTCGTCTACAGCAAGCTCCGCGCGGTCCTCGGCGGCCGGGGCGAGTACGCCATCTCCGGCGGCGCCCCGCTCGGCGAGCGCCTGGGCCACTTCTTCCGCGGCATCGGCTTCACGGTCCTGGAGGGCTACGGCCTGACCGAGTCCTGCGCGGCCACCGCGTTCAACCCCTGGGACCGGCAGAAGATCGGCACGGTCGGCCAGCCGCTGCCCGGCTCGGTGGTCCGGATCGCCGACGACGGCGAGGTGCTGCTGCACGGCGAGCACCTGTTCAAGGAGTACTGGAACAACCCCGGCGCGACGGCGGAGGCGCTGGCCGACGGCTGGTTCCACACCGGTGACATCGGCACCCTCGACGAGGACGGCTACCTCAGGATCACCGGCCGCAAGAAGGAGATCATCGTCACCGCGGGCGGCAAGAACGTCGCCCCGGCCGTGATCGAGGACCGCATCCGGGCGCACGCCCTGGTCGCTGAGTGCATGGTGGTGGGCGACGGGCGGCCGTTCGTGGGCGCGCTGATCACCATCGACGAGGAGTTCCTGGGCCGTTGGTGCGCGGACCACGGCAAGCCGGCGGGTTCCACCGCGGCGTCGCTGTGCGAGGACCCGGACCTGCTGGCCGCGATCCAGGCCGCGGTCGACGACGGCAACGCCGCGGTGTCGAAGGCGGAATCGGTGCGGAAGTTCCGCATTCTGTCCTCCCAGTTCACGGAGGAGTCGGGCCACCTGACCCCCTCACTGAAGCTGAAGCGGAACGTGGTGGCGAAGGACTACGCGCACGAGGTCGAGGCGATCTACGCCAAGTAGCAGGGCTTTTCCCGGGCTGTTCATGGCGCGGTGTCCTCGGCGAGGACCCGCGCCATCGTGCGTTCGGCGAGGGCCGTGATGGTCACGAAGGGGTTGACCCCGATCGACCCGGGCACGAGCGAGCCGTCGGTGACGTAGAGCCTGGGGTAACCCTTCACACGCCCGTAGTCGTCCGTCGCCCGGCCCAGTACGCAGCCGCCCAGCGGGTGGTAGGTGAAGTCGTCGGCGAAGACCTTGCTGCTCGATCCGAACAGGTCGTGCCGGTAGATCGTCGAATTGGCCGCGTTGATCCGGTCGAACAGCTTCTTGGCCATGGCGACGGAGACCGCGCTGTGGGCGGCCGTCCAGCCGAGCCGTACCCCGCCCGACCCGGTGTCGTACGTGAAGGACGCCCGCTCCCGGTTCCCGGTGATCGCCAGATAGAGACTCACCCAGTGCTCCAGTCCGGTCGGCAGCGGGGCGATCTCGGCGAACACGGGGTTGGCGGCGTTGGCCCAGTCGTCGATGCCCATGACCGGCATGGTCGACTGGTTCGCGCCGACCGTGTCCCACAGGTGATTGGCCCGGCCGAGCATCACGTTGCCGTTGGTGCCCCAGCCGATGCCGACACCGGGGTCGAGATCGGGCAGGGTGCCCGTCTCCCGGGCGCGCAGCAGCAGTTCGGTGGTGCCGAGACTGCCGCCGCCGAGGAAGAGGTACGTGCAGCCGTACTCCTTGGTCTCGACGACCCGGCCGGTCGAGTCGATGCGGTCCGCGGTCAGGACGTAGCTCCCGTCCGGCGCCCGGCTGATCGCGCGAACCTTCTCCAGGGTGTGGATCGTGACGTGGCCGGTGCCGAGCGCGGCGGCGAGATAGGTCTTGTCGAGGCTGCGCTTGCCGTGGTTGTTGCCGTAGATGACCTCTCCGGCGAGTGCCGACTTCGGGGCGGTGCCGGCCGCCTCGCGCGTCATGTGGCCGAAGTCGTAGACGTTCGGCACGAAAGTGGTCCGCAGTCCGGTCTTCTCCGCGTGCTGACGGGAGACGCGGGTGAAGCGGTACCACTCCGTCGACTCGAACCAGGCCGGGTCGACGGTGTTCACGCCGAGGGCGGCGCGGGCGCGCGGGAAGTACGTGCCGTACATCTCGTCGGCGTCGACGGTGGGGAACTGCTCGGCGAAGTAGGCCCTGGGCGGCGTGACCGCCATGCCGCCGTTGACGAGTGAACCACCGCCGACGCCCCGGCCGACGTACACGGACATCTGCGCGAAGTGCACGCGGTCCAGGACTCCCGGGTAGCGGCCGATGTCCCTGTTGACGACGTCCAGCCAGAGGAAGGTGCCCAGGGGTGCCTCGGTACGGGTGCGGAACCACATGGAGCGCTGGTCCGGAGTGCGGGTGGAGCAGAAGATCCTGCCGTCTGCGCCGGGGGTGTTCCAGAGCCGGCCCATCTCCAGGACGAGGGTGCGGATGCCGGCCTGGGCGAGGCGGAGGGCGGCCACGGCGCCGCCGTAGCCGGAGCCGATGACGATCGCGGGGGCGGTGTCGACTGCTTCGGGCTGGGCGGCTCGGGCGGAGTCGAGGCCGATGCGGGTGAAGCCGAGGGTGGCTGCGGTCTGGAGGGCTGCCATGCCCAGGATTTGACGTCTTGTCAGTTGACGCTGTATCAGGTTTGATGTCATGTGCGCAGCATGGGCGGATTATTCGGTTCCGCCTAGTGGGGTGCCGCGTATTCGTCGTGGGCGGGTACGGGTGGTTTGTGGCTGGTCGCGCAGTTCCCCGCACCCCTGAAAGACCACTACAGCAGGTTCTTCAGGTGCTCCGCGAGCAGGTCCCAGCGCCACTTCTCCTCGACCCATTCCCTGCCCCGCTCGCCCATCCTGCGGCGCAGCTCGGCGTCTCCCAGGAGGGCGATGATGCGGTCGGCTGCCTCCGCTGGAGAACCGCCGCGGACCACCCAGCCCGTCTCGCCGTCGAGGACCGCGTCCGGTGCGCCGCCCGAATCGCCGGCGACGACCGGGAGGCCCGTCGCGGAGGCCTCCAGATAGACGATGCCGAGGCCCTCGACGTCGAGGCCGCCGCGGCGGGTGCGGCAGGGCATGGCGAAGACGTCGCCGGCGCCGTAGTGGGCGGGCAGCTCCGCCCAGGGCACCGGGCCCGTGAAGCGGACGGAGCCGGCGACACCCGTGTCGTGGGCCAGCCTGCGGAGGTCCTTGTCGTAGGGGCCGCCCCCGACGATCAGCAGCACGGCGTCCGGCTCGGCCGCCAGGATCCGGGGCATCGCCTGGATCAGGGTGTCCTGGCCCTTGCGCCGCACCAGCCGGGAGACGCACACCACGACCGGGCGGTCCGTCAGCCCGAGCCTCGCCCGGATCTCGTCGCCGCCCGAACCGGGGTGGAAGGTCTTCTCGTCGACGCCCGGCGGCAGCTGCGCCATCCGCGCGGCCGCCTGCTGGCTGAGCGCGCCGGCGATCCGGGAGCGTGTGTACTCGCCGAGGTAGGTGATCGTGTCCGTGGAGTCGCCGATCCGGCGCAGCAGCTGCCGGGCGGCGGGCAGTTGCGCCCACCCGGCCTCGTGCCCGTGCGTGGTGGCGACCAGCCGTTCGGCGCCCGCGCTCCGCAGCGCCGGCGCCATCAGGCCGAGGGGGGCCGCCGCCCCGAACCACACCGAGGTGCACCCGTGCTCCCGCAGCAGCCCGGCGGCCCGCCGGGTGACGCCCGGCGTCGGCAGCAGCATGGTCGTACGGTCCCGTACCACGGTGAAGGGCTGCTCCGCGTCGAAGGCGGCGGTCGCCTCCACGCCCTCCCGGCTCCGCTTCCAGGTCGACGCGTAGACGACCAGCCGCTGCGGGTCCAGCCGCAGCGCCATGTTGTGCAGAAACGCCTGGATGCCGCCCGGCCGGGGTGGGAAGTCGTTCGTCACGATCAGGGTCTTGCGCACGCCGCCGACCCTACCGAACCGCCCCTCACGGCCGTACGCGCCGGCAGGTGTGGCACGCTCACGGCTGTCGGGGACATCATGGCCTCCTCGACACGGCACGCGGACGGGCAGGGATCTGGTGAGGACGACGGGCGCGAGGCGGTCCCTGGCATGTCTGCCGGTGGCGTGGTGTCTCACGAGGCTGGTGCTGCTGCTGTTCGTGCTGAAGGTGTACGTCTTCCCGGGCCCGGACGTGACGAGCGACGTGTCCGTGATCTACCAGGGCTGGTACGACGTCCTGCGCACCGGAACGTTCCCTCGGGACGACGTCACCTGGCAGTACCCGCCCGCCGCCGCCCTGGCGATCCTCTCCCCCGGCCTGCTGCCCTTCCTGCCCTACGCGACCGCGTTCTTCGTGCTGGTCTGCGTCACCGACCTGGCCGTCCTGGCGCTGCTGGCGTACGCCGGCCGGCGTCCCGGCAGGTCGCTGCGCGGCGCCTGGGTGTGGGTGGCGGGCGTGCCGCTGCTCGGCCCGACGGTGTACGCGCGCTACGACGTGATGGTCACGGCGGTGGCCGTGGCGGCGCTGCTCGCGGGCGCCCGGCATCCCAGGACGATGGGAGCGCTGGCCGCGTTCGGGGCGTTGCTGAAGGTCTGGCCGGTGATGCTCCTGCTGGCTGCCCGCCGACGGGCCTCCTGGGTGTCGGCCGTGGTGACGGGCATCGCGGTGACGGGCGTGTTCGCTCTGGCCATGCCGGGGGCGTTCGCCTTCCTGACCTTCCAGCGGGACCGGGGCACCGAGGTGGAGTCGCTGGGCGCGCTGGTCTTCCACGTCGCCCGGCACTTCGGCTGGGAGGGTGAGGTGCGGCTGAACTACGGCTCGATCGAGTTCCTCGGGCCGTACGTGAGCGAGGTGAGCGCGGGCGCCCTGTTCCTGACGGGAGCGGCCTTGGGCTGGCTGGTGCTGTGGCGGCTGCTGGCCCGGCACTTCGAGGAGCACACGGTCGCCGACGCGGCCTTCGTGGCGGTGCTGATGTTCACCACCACCAGCCGGGTGATCAGCCCGCAGTACATGGTGTGGCTGGTCGGGCTGGCAGCGGTCTGCCTGTACTTCCCCGGGAGCCGGATGAGGCTGCCGGTGGGGCTCGTCCTGGTGGCGTGTTTCGTGACGGTGCTGGAGTTCCCGCTCTACTTCGCCAATGTGGTGGCCAGCGACGGCCTCGGGCTGACCTTGCTGTTCCTGCGCAACGGCCTCCTGGTGGCCGCCGCGCTCCTCGCGGCCCGCGCCCTGTGGCGGGCGACGGTGCCGCGCACGGCCCCCGCTCCCCTGCCCGCTCAGCCCATCCGCACCGACGAGACCCCGGTCTCCACCTGAGCCGGGGTCCGCCGGAACAGCACCCCCGCCAGCCCGCACTGCACCGCCGTCGCCACCGCCAGCGCGAGGCACACGCCGGGCAGCCCGAGCCCCGTCAGGCCGTACGCGAGCGGCAGCTGAAGCGCCGTCCCGAGCACGGTCACGCGCAGCAGCCTCGGGGCGTCCCCGCCGCCCTCGAAGACCCCGCCGAGTGCGATGAGGCAGGCCATCAGCAGCAGATAGGGCCCGACGCAGCGCAGGAAGAGCACGCCCTCGCCCGCGACCCCGGGTCCGGCGCCGAAGGCGGCCATGAGCCACGGGGCGGTGACGGCCAGCAGTACGGCCGCGGCAAGGCCGATCGCTCCGGAGACCAGCACGGCCTGCCGCCCGATCTCCCACCGCGCGTCCCTTCCCTCACCCCGCGTGTGCGCGGTGTGGATGGACGCGGCCTGGCGGACGGCGTAGAAGGCCATGGTCGCCACGTACATGACCTTGTAGGCGATCGAGTACGCGGCCACCGCCGTCACCCCGAGCCGCGCCACGATCGCGACCAGGACCAGGGCGCCCGTCTGTCGCACGGTGAAGTCGGCGGACATGGGCAGGCCGGTCGTCAGCGTCCGGCGCAGGGAGACGGCCAGGGACTCACCCGGCGCCGCGCCGCGGGCGCTCCGCAGCAGTGCGTTGCGTCGGACCGCGACGAGTCCGGCCCCGAGCGCCACGGATCGGCACAGCACCGTGGAGGCGGCGGCGCCCTGGACGCCGTAGAGGTGGATGAGGAGCGGGTCGAGGGCCAGGATCAGGCCGTTGGACAGCAGGGCGAGTCGCAGCGGGGTTCTGGTGTCGCCGGTGCCCTTGAGGATGCCGTCGACGAGTTGCTGGGCGAAGAAGACGGCCATGCCGGGCATGGAGAGCGCGAAGTAGGCGACGGCGAGCGGGAGGGCGGCGCCGTCGGCCCCGCCCAGCACCAGCCGCGCCAGCGGTTCGCGACCGAGCAGACCGCCCGCCACCACCAGGGGCGTCACCAGCGCCCACAGCGCCCAGCCGCCGCGCACGGCCGACCGTACGCCGGCGGGGTCACGGGCGCCCCGGGCGTGTGCGACCAGCACGGTCGTGCCGGAACCGAAGACCAGGGCGATGCCGAGCAGCACGTTCTCCGTGGTGGTCGCCACGGCCACGGCGGCCACGGCCGGACCGCCCAGCCGGGCGACCCAGACGGTGTTGATGATCCCCGCGGCGACGGACGCCAGGAGCGAGAAGTAGACGGGACGGGCGAGCTGGAGGAGTTGCCTGCGGTGGGCGTTCACGGTGACTGTCCCCCTGGGGTCCTGGCGAACCTCGATGCGAGCTAACTCGATTCGAGGTAGCTCGTTAAGAGGTAGCATGAGGGCTCACGCACCCGCAAGGAGGACCATGCTGGAGCTGTCGATCCTGGGCTTCCTGGCCGAGGAGCCGCTGCACGGCTATGAGCTCAAGGAGCGGATCAAGGCGCTGACCGGCCATGTCCGGCCCGTGAGCGACGGCGCGCTCTACCCGGCGATCACCCGCCTGGTCGGGGCGGGCCTGCTCGACCAGCGCACCGAGCCGGGCGCGAGCGCGGCCCCGCGCCGGATCCTCGCCCTCACCGGCAAGGGCCGTGAGGAACTGCTGGAGCGGCTGCGCCACCCGAAGCAGGCCGAGATCACCGACCACGTCCGCTTCAACACGGTCCTGGCGTTCCTGCGCCACCTGCCCGACCGGCACGAGCAGGCCGCGGTGCTGCGCCGCCGGCTGGATTTCCTTGAGACGCCGTCGAGCTTCTTCTACGAGTCCGGCAAGCCGGTTCGCGCCGAGGAGGCGGACGACCTGTTCCGCCAGGGCATGCTGCGGGTCGCCCGAGCGACGGGCGAGGCGGAACGCGCCTGGCTGCGGGAGGCCATCGCACTGCTCGAACAGCCGGGATGAGGCCAGGGGCGGTCCGGTCCGGCCCGGCCACGGCACCATCGGCCGAGACGAACCCACGAGCGGCCCCACCGCGGCGCGGTCGGCCGAGCCGGCTTGCGGCGATCCGGTCCGACCATGCCCCGATCAGCCAAGACGAACCCGGGGCGACCGGGTCCGCCACACCCCCACCAGCCAAGACGAACCCGCAGCCATCCAGCCCCACCACACCCCAGCCAAGACGAACCCGCAGCCATCCAGCCCCACCACACCCCCACCAGCCCAGGCAAACCGACGGCCACCCCGCCCCAGCCCGCTCAGCCCAGCCG
>NZ_DF968416.1:0-5638 GCF_001270025.1 Streptomyces azureus
GGCTGGGTGGGCTGGGTACGGACCGGGGCCCGGGCAAGTGGGACCGGAGGCCGGGGCCGGCACGGGACAGGCCGGGTACGACGAGGGTGCCGGGCCGGCCTCGCCAGGGGCCGCTACGGGGCAAGCCGCATACGACGCCGGTGCCGGGCCGGCCAAGGGCTGGGGCGAGCCTGACGCCGGTGCCGGGCCGTCCAGGAGCTGGGACGGGTCTGACGCCGGTGCCGGGCCGTCCAGGAGCTGGGGCGGGTCTGACGCCGAGCGGGCGTCATCACACGGGGAGGAGGCCGGGCGGGCGTCGTCGCACAGGGACGAGGCCGGGCCGTACGCGCCGGGAGCGCCGTACCGGCCGCCGAACCCGGCCACCAATCCGTACCTCCGGGTACCGGAGGAGCTGCGAGAACCGGAGGACGCGCGGCCCGTCGGTGAGGGAGGGCCGTCCGATGGGACGCCTGAGCCCGGCTCGCAGGCCAGTGAGGAAAGGCAGCGAGGGGAGAGTCGGCGTTCGCCGCACGAAACCCGCCCGGGCGGTGACCCGGCCGCGCGCCGGGACGGTGACGTGTACGGCGCGCCCACGGTGGCACGGCCGGTAGGGCCGCCTCCGCGTGGGCCCCGGCAGCCGCCCGGCCCGAAGGGCGGTAACCGGCCGCCGGCCCGGCCGGACGATGGACCGCCGCCTCCGCCGCCTCCCCCGCCGCCGCGGAAACCGCGTGGGGGCAAGTGATCCGGGGGAGGCAGGGACGCCGCACCCGAAGGCAAGGTTCGCGCCACCCGCGCGACACCCACTGTTCGCTGTCCGCCAGGCGGACCTCACGGGCGGTACGACCTGCCCGCCGGATACGGTGGAACCACCATGAGCGCTTCGCAGACCTCGCCCTCCGACGTCCCCACCCTCCTTGTCAAGATCTTCGGCAAGGACAGCCCGGGCATCACGGCCGGCCTCTTCGACACCCTCGCCGCCTACTCCGTCGACGTCGTCGACATCGAGCAGGTCGTCACCCGTGGCCGAATGGTGCTGTGCGCACTCGTGACCGAGCCGCCCAAGGGGCTCGAGGGCGATCTGCGGGCGACCGTCCACAGCTGGGCCGAGTCGATGAAGATGCAGGCGGAGATCATCTCCGGCCTCGGTGACAACCGGCCGCGCGGGCTGGGCCGCTCCCTGGTCACCGTGCTCGGGCATCCGCTCACCGCCGAGGCTACGGCTGCGATCGCCGCGCGGATAACGAAGACCGGCGGCAACATCGACCGTATCTTCCGGCTCGCCAAGTACCCCGTGACGGCCGTCGAGTTCGCCGTGTCCGGCGTGGAGACCGAGCCGCTGCGCACCGCCCTGGCGCCCGACGCGGCGAAGCTGGGCATCGACGTGGCGGTCGTCGCCGCCGGGCTGTACCGGCGCGCGCAGCGCCTGGTCGTCATGGACGTCGACTCGACGCTCATCCAGGACGAGGTCATCGAGCTGTTCGCCGCGCACGCCGGCTGCGAGGACCAGGTCGCCGAGGTGACGGCGGCCGCGATGCGCGGCGAGCTGGACTTCGAACAGTCCCTGCACGCGCGCGTGGCGCTGCTGGAGGGACTGGACGCCTCGGTCGTGGACAAGGTGCGCAGCGAGGTACGGCTGACGCCGGGCGCCCGGACCCTGATCCGTACGCTGAAGCGGCTCGGCTACCAAGTCGGCGTCGTCTCCGGCGGTTTCACCCAGGTCACCGACGATCTGAAGGAACGGCTCGGGCTGGACTTCGCCCACGCCAACACGCTGGAGATCGTCGACGGGAAGCTGACGGGCAAGGTCACGGGCGAGATCGTCGACCGGGCCGGCAAGGCCCGGCTGCTGCGCCGGTTCGCCGCCGAGGCGGGTGTGCCGCTGTCGCAGACCGTGGCGATCGGTGACGGTGCCAACGACCTGGACATGCTGAACGCGGCCGGTCTGGGCGTCGCCTTCAACGCCAAGCCGGTGGTGCGCCAGGCCGCGCACACCGCGGTGAACTTCCCCTTCCTGGACACCGTGCTGTATCTGCTGGGCATCACGCGCGAAGAGGTCGAGGCAGCGGACACCGTCGACACGGTCTGAACCGCAACACGGCCCGGGGTCGGCGGCACAGTCCGGCCCCGGCGCCACGGTCTGAACCGGCCGGGAGAGCCCGGCACCGCGCCGGTGCCGGGCCCCGGTCACCCGGAGTCGGTCACTCGGTCGGCGCCCAGTAGTCCAGCAGCGTGCCCACACCCGGCTCCACGCTCTTCCACGAGCCGCTGAAGGACAGGATGGCGAAGGCGGCGGCCGGGAAGCCGCGGCGGCTCATCCGGTCGCGCGCGTCGCCCTCGGCCGTGCCCGCCAGGATGTCGGCGAGGCCCTGGATGCCCGGGTTGTGGCCGATCACGAGGATGTTCTGCGCGTCGTCGGGGGTCTCGTTGAGCACGGCGATCAGTTCGCCGGGCGAGGCCTCGTAGATCCGCTCTTCGTAGATGGTTTTCGGCCGCTGCGGGAACTCCTGGACGGCGAGCTTCCAGGTTTCCCGGGTCCGGACCGCGGTGGAGCAGAGGGCCAGGTCGAAGGGGATGCCGGTGTCGGCCAGCCGGCGCCCGGCCTCCGCCGCTTCCTTTCGGCCCCGGTCGGCGAGCGGACGCTCGTGATCGCTCACCTGGGGCCAGTCGGCTTTCGCATGGCGGAAGAGGACAATCCTGCGGGGTTCTGCGACGCTCATAAGATCCAGCTTCGCACGAAACAGGCCATGGGGCGCAGGGAGTTGACCACCGTCTTCAGCCGTGCTCAGCGGGATATCAGCTGCTGGACCCGCTCGAAGAGGTGGGTGATCAGGGGGTCACCGGTGGCCGCCTGGGCGTCGGACGGGTTCAGGATCAGCACGAGCAGCGCGGCGAAGGCGAGCGTGGGCAAGGCGAGGGCCCACCAGGGCAGCCGGCTGTCGACGCCGGCCCGGGTCGCCGGATGGGGCCGGGTGTGCGTAGGAGCCGACATGGGTGCCTCCGCTCTTCGAATGGGCCGTGGCCCGCGTCTCGCGGTCACACGTCGAAGTTACGGAATCCCCGGCCGCCAACCCATCCGGCGATCCACCCACTTGACCCTGACCCTCGCCCCCTAGGGGACAGGGGTGCTAGCCCCACCATGGGCCGGGCGAGGGCCGGTCATGGCGAGGCGATCGTCGCGATGACAGCGATGATGATGAAGATCGCGAAGAAGGCGCCGAAGACGAGCAGCATCTTCTTCTGACCGTGCTGGGGATTCGGGTCGAGCACTGGCATGGGGCAAGTCTCGCACCCGCCCCGGGCGCCTGACGGCCGGGGGTGCCCCCGAGCCCCCCGAGGCGGGGCTCAGCGGCCCGCCTCGTCCTCCACCGTGCGGTCCCGGCCCGCCAGGAATCCGACCGCCATCTGCGGGATCATCAGGGCGCTCATCAGCGCGATCGGCAGGCCCCAGCCGCCGCTGTGCTGGTAGAGGACGCCCACCAGGAGCGGCCCCGGGATGGAGATCAGATAGCCGGTGCTCTGCGCGAACGCCGACAGCTGGGCCACGCCCGGGCCGCTCCTGGCCCGCATGCCGACCATGGTGAGGGCGAGCGGGAAGGCGCAGTTGGAGACGCCGAGCAGCAGGGCCCAGGCCCAGGCGCCGGCGGCCGGCGCGAAGTACAGCCCGGCGTATCCGGCGAGGCCGCAGACGCCCAGGGCGAGCACGATCGGGCCCTGGTGCGGCAGCCGCGTGGCCAGGCGCGGTATGACGAAGGCCAGGGGCACGCCCATCACCATGGTGACCGCCAGCAGCAGCCCCGCGGTGCCCGCGGGCACACCGGCGTCCCGGAAGATCTGCGCCATCCAGCCCATGGTGATGTAGGCGGCGGTGGCCTGGAGCCCGAAGAAGACGGCCAGGGCCCAGGCGGTACGGCTCCGGGTGATCCGCAGCCGCGGAGCCGCCCCGGCCGCGGATCCGGCGGGAGCCGAGCCCGGCGTCTCCCGGTCCCGCGCCGGCCGGTCGGCGTCGGTCTCCGGGCTCACGGCCCGCTCCCCGGGTCGAGTCTGCGAGCCCCCAGCCCGCTCCGGCCCGGTCTCGGTGGCCCGGCTCCCCTCCCCCGGCCCGGCCGCGACTCCGGCCCGCTCCCCCGGCCCGGACGTCGCCGTACTCACCCCACGCCCCCGTACGAACGGCAGCCACGGCAGGACCGCCGCCACGGCCAGCCCCGCCCACAGGCCGAGGCCCGACTGCCAGCTGCCGCCCAGGGCGTCGGTCAGGGGCACGGTGACCGCGGCCGCGAGGGCCGTGCCCAGGGCGAGCGCCATGGAGTACAGGCCGGTCATGGAGCCGACGCGGTCGGGGAACCAGTGCTTGACGATGACCGGCATCAGGACGTTGCTGACCGCGATGCCCATGAGGGCGAGGGCGCTGGCGGCCAGGAAGCCGGCCGTGCCGCCGGCGTACGGCCGGATCGCCAGGCCGGTGGCGATGGCGGCCATGCCGGCGCACACGACGGCGCCGGCTCCGAAGCGGCGGGCGAGCCGCGGGGCCATGACGCCGAAGACGGCGAAGCACAGCGGCGGCCCGGAGGTGAGCAGCCCGGCCACGCTGCCGCTCATGCCGAGCCCCTCGCGGACCTCCTCCAGGAGGGCGCCGAGGCTGGTGATGGCGGGGCGGAGGTTCAGCGCGGACAGCACGATGCCGAGGACGAGCAACCGCGTCGTCCACGCGCGCGTGGACGTACCGCCGGGTTCCCGGGCCTCGTGCGCGGTCGAGCCGTGTGCGGTCGGGGGCGTCTTCGTCCGGGTTTCCTCGCTAGGCATGAGGTCCATCATAGAATCATAGGATGATTGACTGTCCAGTCCGTCCAATCCCCGGCTGCCCCCCGGCGCCCCGGTCGTGCGAAGGTGTGCCATGCCCCTGAGCCATCCCCGACGTTCGGCGCTCTCCGAGCAGGTCATCGCCGCCCTGCGGGCCCAGATCACCTCCGGCGAGTGGCCGGTCGGCTCCCGCATCCCGACCGAGCCCGAACTGGTCGAGCAGCTGGGTGTCGCCCGCAACACGGTGCGCGAGGCCGTCCGCGCCCTCGCGCACAACGGCCTGCTGGACATCCGCCAGGGCTCGGGCACGTACGTCGTGGCGACGAGTGAGCTGGCGGGTGTGATGCAGCGGCGGTTCGCCGGTGCCGACCCCCGGCACATCGCCGAGCTGCGCTCCACGCTGGAGTCGGCCGCGGCCAGGCTGGCCGCTCAGCGGCGTACGGAGAAGGATCTCAAGCAGCTGGACGCGCTGCTGCTGCGGCGTGAGGAGGCGTGGGAGTCGGGTGACGCGGAGGCGTTCGTGACCGCGGACGCGACCTTCCACCTGGCCGTGGTGTCCGCCTCCCACAACGACGTGATGACCGCCATGTACGCGGACCTGGGCGAGGTGCTGCGGGACTGGCTGCGCGAGGACGTCGGCGAGGAGCTGACGCCGGAGACGTACATGGAGCACGGACGGCTGCTCGACGCGATCCGCGCGGGCGACGCGGCGCAGGCGGCCGTCGAGGCCGCCCGCTACCCGTTCCTGTGCCGCCTGGGCGGGATCAGCTCACCCGCCGGTGGCTGATCCACACCTCGCCCACTTCCTTCCAGCAGCGTCCCGTCAGCCGCACGGTCTGTGCGGGCCCGGCCTCCACCGGGG
>NZ_DF968417.1:0-58557 GCF_001270025.1 Streptomyces azureus
CTGCGGGCTCGCGGACCCGGAGGCGGAGGTGTCGCTGGGGTACGTGATGAACCGTATGGGGCCTCATATCGCGGACGACCCGCGGAAGATGGCGCTGATCGACGCCCTGTACAGCGCGCTCTGACGGCCGGCACGGGCGGGCCGGTTTCGGCCGAACCGCCCGGCCGCCCTTCCCTGCCGGTTCAGACCAATGCTGGATGTGGTGGCGCACCGAGCCCGTACGGTTACCGAACGTCACCAACAGGAGGCGCGGCATGGCCCGCACCGCCCCGCACGACCATCCGCCGGCCGAAGGAGAGCCCCTGTACCGGCGGATCGCCACGGAGTTGCCCGGCGAACTGCGCGACGGCACCGTGCCACCCGGCGAACGGCTCCCCGGCGAGCGGTGACTGGCCGGGCACTTCGGGGTCAGTCGGGAGACCGTACGGCAGGCGCTGGAGCTGCTGCGCCGCGACGGTCTCGTCGCCACCGACCGGCGCGGCAGCCACGCCACGCTGCCCGGCCTGCCGGTCGAGTCCCCGGTCTCGCTCACCTTCCCGGTCGGCGCCCGGGCCTCGACCCCGGGGACGGTCGCCCGCGCCACCGTGGCCTGGGAGCCGCCCTCGCCGGACCACGCCGAGGCCCTGGGGCTGGCCCCGGGCCGGCCGACCCTGATCCACCGCTACCGGTACGCGACGGCCGACGGACGCGGTCTGCGCACCGCTGTGACGTCCTTCTCGGCCGTGGCGCTCGCGGAGGTGGAGGAGCCGGCCCTCCCCCACTGCCTGAGCGGTGTGGGAGGTACCCTCATCCGCGACCGCGCCGACGGCACCGCCGCCGCGCACCTGCGTCGGGCCTGCGACTGGATGCGCCGGGCCGGCCTGACCCTGCACCACCGCGATGCCATCACCCGCCTCATGAGCACACCGTCGGTGCGGGTCACCCGGCGCGTGCACGACCAGTACGCGCGCCCGCTGGAGTTCACCGACCTGGTGGTGGACGCCCAACAGGGCGCGCTGATCTACGAGTTCACCCTGCCGGGCCGGCCACCGACGCCGAGCGGCGTGTGAAGCGGCCGGGGTCGCTCAGAGACCCGCGGCCGGGGACACCCCGGCTCCGCCGCCCCGGCCCGACGCTCCCCACACACCGTCGAGGGGCATCGGTCACTCGTTCGGCGGACCGCTCACGCGGATTCCCGCCGGGCGGGGCCGGTCCCCTACCGGCACCGAACGGCGCGAACCCGGGATCACGGAGATCATCGAGAGGAAGCTCAGGATCGCACCCCGATGCCCCACCGAGAGGATGCTTCATGAGCACGTTCACCACGTCCGACGGAACCGAGATCTACTACAAGGACTGGGGCGAGGGGCAGACCGTGGTGTTCAGCCACGGCTGGCCCCTGAACGCGGACGCCTGGGACGGGCAGGCGCGCCTGGTCGCCGAGCACGGGTTCCGGGCGATCGCGCACGACCGCCGAGGGCACGGCCGCTCGGGTCAGCCGTGGCAGGGCAACCACATGGACCGGTACGCCGACGACCTGGCCGAGCTGATCGAGGCGCTGAACCTCAACGACGTGGTCCTGGTGGGCCATTCGACCGGCGGCGGCGAGGTGGCCCGGTACATCGGGCGGCACGGGACCGCGCGGGTCGCCAAGGCCGTGCTGCTGGGCGCGGTGCCGCCGCTGATGCTGCGGACGGCGGCCAATCCGGAGGGCACGCCGAAGGAGGCCTTCGACGGGATCCGCGCGGCCGTGGCGGCGGACCGCTCGCAGTTCTACTGGGAACTGAGCGAGAGCTTCTACGGCTTCAACCGGCCCGGGGCCGCCGTGTCGGAGGGCGTGCGGCGGGCCTTCTGGATGTGGAGCATGCAGGCCGGGCTGAAGGGCGCCTACGACTGCGTCGCGCAGTTCTCGGAGACCGACTTCACCGAGGACCTGCGGCGGATCGACGTGCCGACGCTCGTCGCGCACGGCGACGACGACCAGATCGTGCCGATCGGCGCCTCGGCCCAGCGGACCGCCCAGCTCGTCAAGGACGCGACGCCGAAGGTGTACCCGGGCGCGCCGCACGGCCTGGTGGGCGACTTCGAGAAGGCGTTCAACGACGATCTGCTGAACTTCCTGCGCGACTGACCAGTGCCCCGGCAGGCAACGTTCGCCCGTCAAGGAGCGGCGTCCGGTGCGTGCTCTGGGGGTACCCCCTGCTCGAAGAGCTTGGGGGAGTGCCGGCCGGAAGCCCTCGTGCTGGATGTACTCGGGCTTTCGGCCGGTGCGGCGAGAGGGGGTACCGGGCGCCGCGACGGGGCGAACGTTGCCTGCCGGGGCACTAGTCCGGCGTCCGGGCGACGACCAGGCGCACCCGCGGACTGCCGTCCCGTCGCCGCCCGAACTCCGGCAGCGCGTGGAGTTCCACCCGGAAGGCGGCCCGGGCGAGCTCATGCCGTACGTCCCCGAATCGGAACGCGCGGTAGTACATGACGAACGGAGGCCGCCACAGGGCGTTGCGCACCCGCATCACCGCGTCGAAGCCGAGCAGCATCCAGTAGCCGAGTGAGCCCGGGCGGGGCGGGGCCACCAGCGGGAACGCGAAGCAGCCGCCCGGCCGCAGGACGGAGCGGACCTGCGCGAACAGCCCGGGCAGCTCGCGAGGCAGGAAGTGCCCGAAGGCCCCGAAGCTCACGACCAGGTCGAAGGCGGGCCCGAAGGGCAGGGCGCGGGCATCCGCACGGACGAAGGAGACCGGCGGCCCCGCCGGCCGGACCCGCTCCCGGGCCACGGCGAGCATGCCCGCACTGAAGTCGACACCGACGACCCGCTCCCGGCACACGCCTGCCAGCACTCCGGCACCCGCACCGGTGCCACAGCACAGGTCGAGCCCGGCGTCGAAGGGTCCCGTCCGCCGCAGCGCCGACTCGACGGCGTCGAGGACCGCGTCGGGCGTCCGGAACGGGGTGTGGTCGAACTTCGGCGCGAGGAGGTCGTAGCCGCGCTCGACGGACGACAGCGCCTGGACGGCGAGCTCACGCAGACTGGGGCCTTCGGGGCTGAACATCGGCTCAGCCTAGGGGAGCTCGCTGCTTGAGGATCGTCAGTACGCGCGCGCACCAGCGGAGGTTCTCCTCCTCGAAGGCGATGCCTCCCATGAGTGTGAGGTACGGGCCGATGCGGCCGGCCTCCCGCAGGTACTCCTCCTCGCTGCGGCCGGCCAGCAGGCGTTCGCGGACACGCTCGTAGCGGGCGAGCTTGCCGCGCGACCACACCTCGCGCTCCTCGACCAGCGCACGGGTGGCCTCGGGGTCCGCACCGTCCATGGCCTGGATCTTGACGAGGAGTTCGTCGCGGATGGCGGTGGGCCGGCGGGGCGGTGTGACGGCGAAGGCGCGCAGGTCCTGACGGCCCGCCTCGGTGAGCGTGAACATCCGCTTGTCGGGCCGCCGTTCCTGGCGTACCACCCTGGCCTCGATCAGCCCGTCCTGCGCGAGACGCTCCAGTTCCCGGTAGAGCTGCTGCGGGGTCGCGGCCCAGAAGTTCGCGAGCGACACGTCGAACACCTTGGACAGCTCGTAGCCCGAGGCCTCGCCCTCCAGGAGAGCGGCCAGCACGGCGTACTTGAGAGACATATGGACACGGTATCAACGGTTGATTAATCTACTCCGCACCTACTAAATTAATTGACTAAGGGCGGGTTCGATGCGTGCATTCCGTGAGGCGGTCGAGGCTCTCGACCTCGACGCCGCCGAGGCGCTGCTGGCGCAGGACGTCGTCTTCACCAGCCCGGTCGTGTGCAAGCCGTACACCGGAAAGCCGATCACGGCGGCGATCCTGCGCGCCGTCTCCGGTGTCTTCGAGGACTTCCGCTACGTGCGCGAGCTCAACGACGTCAGCGGCCGCGACCACGCCCTGGTCTTCACCGCGCGGGTGGGCGACCGGGAGGTCAACGGCTGCGACTTCATCCACGTCGACGAGGACGGGCTGATCGACGAACTGACCGTGATGGTGCGCCCGTTGTCGGCGGCGCAGGCGCTGGCGGCGGCCATGGGCGCGCAGTTCGAGCGGATCGCCGAGGAGGCGCGGGCGCGCTCGGTGTGAGCGACACGTCCGGCGGTCCGTTCCCCCGTTCTGCCGCATCCCGCGGCCCGTTCGCGGTTGGATGTCCCCATGACGTCCGCCGAGCACGACCGGCTGATGCGGGCGAACCAGGCGAACTGGGACGCCCGCACGCCCGTCCATCTCGCCAGCCGGTTCTACGGTCTCGACCAGGATCCCGACCCCGAGCGCTGGTTCGCGCCCTGGGAGTGGGAGGACCTCGGCGAGCTGCCCGGCCGTGACGTGCTGCACCTCCAGTGTCACCTCGGCACGGAGACGATCGCCTTCGCGCGGCGCGGCGCCCGGGCCGTCGGCCTCGACTTCTCCGAGGCGTCCGTGGCGGCCGCGACCGGCATCGCCGCGAAGGCCGGCGCGGACGTGACGTACGTGCGAGCGAACGTGTACGACGCCGAAGAGGCCCTGGACGGGCGGCGGTTCGACATCGTCTACACCGGCAAGGGCGCCCTGTGTTATCTGCCCGATCTGAACCGGTGGGCGGAGGTCGTCGGCCGGCTCCTGCGTCCCGGCGGGCGCTTGTACGTCGTCGAGTTCCATCCACTGCTCAACTCGCTCGGCCCGAAACCCGCCCCCGGCGAGGGCCCCGAGCTGCTCCTGCGTCACGACTACCTAGGCGGCGACGGTCCCGTGCACCGGGACGCGACCCACACCTACACGGACGGCCCGGCCGTCGAGGGCGCCACGGACAGTTACGAGTGGATGCACGGAATAGGCGAGGTCGTCAACGCGTTGACGGGAGCGGGACTGACCGTCCGGCGGCTGCGGGAAAGTGACGAACTTCCCTGGCCGCGCTGGCCGCAGATGGTCCGTACGGAGTCCGGCTGGTGGCGGCTGACCGCGCCGCGGATCCCGCTGCTGTACGGCCTGCTGGCCACGCATTGACGCGCATTTCCACCCCGGCGTCCCGTCGGGTGGTAGCCTGCAAACAGCACTCGTGCACGCCCCCTTCTGTGGGCGCCGGTGCGGTTCTCCTTTTCTCTCCATCATTTCCAGCACCTGACGTGCTCTGCCGTATCCCAGGTGCTGTTCCCCGCCGCCGGAGGCGTGCCCCAGGCCCTCCCCTCGCGGCTCTCCCCCCTTCCCTTCGCATGTCCCATGCCTGCCGTCCGTGAAAGGACACCTCACCATGACCACCACACTCGACATCCCTCCCGCCCAGCAGCAGACCGAGCCCCGGACCGCCCTCGGTGTCCTCGACATCGACGAGAGCGGGAAGGGTCACCTGCGCGGCGAGAGCTGCCTGCCCGCGCCCACCGACCCCGTGGTCTCCCCCGCTCTGATCCGGCGCCACGGCCTGCGCAAGGGCGACCGCGTCGAGGGCACCCTGGGCGACCGGCGCGGCCTCACCGACGTCGCACGGGTCGACGGCCGAACGCCCGCGGAAGCGCGCGGCCGCCGGCACTTCCGGGACCTGACGCCCCTGCATCCGCACGAGCGCCTCCGCCTCGAACACCCGGCCGCCGGACTGGCCGGCCGGGTCGTCGACCTGATCACACCGGTCGGCAAGGGCCAGCGCGGGCTTCTCGTGGCCCCGCCCAAGACCGGCAAGACCGTCATCCTCCAGCAGCTCGCGGCCGCCGTCACCGGCAATCATCCCGCGTGCCGGCTGATGGTGCTGCTGCTCGACGAGCGGCCCGAGGAGGTCACCGACATGCGGCGCAGCGTGCGGGGCGAGGTGTACGCCTCGACCTTCGACCGCAGCGCCAAGCAGCACATCGCGCTCGCCGAGCTCGTGATCGAGCGGGCCAAGCGACTCGTCGAGGCGGGCGAGGACGTCGTGATCCTCCTCGACTCCCTCACCCGGCTGTGCCGGGCGCACAACAACGCGGCCGCCTCCGGAGGCCGCATCCTCACCGGGGGCGTCGACGCGTCCGCGCTGGCCGGCCCCAAGCGGTTCTTCGGCGCCGCCCGGGCGGCCGAGGAGGGCGGTTCCCTCACGATCCTCGCGACGGCACTGGTGGAGACCGGTTCCCGGGCCGACGACTTCTACTTCGAGGAGCTGAAGAGCACGGGCAACATGGAGCTACGCCTGAGCCGCGAACCGGCCTCCCGCCGTGTGTTCCCCGCCGTCGACATCATCCCCTCCGGCACCCGTCGCGAGGAACTCCTGCTGCCCCCGGCCGAGTTGGCGGCCGTACACGGACTGCGGCGCGTGCTCAAGAACCGGGACGGGCAGGGCGCCCTGGAGACCCTCCTGGAACGCATGCGCGACACCCCGGACAACGCGACGTTCCTACGGCGCATCCAGCCGACACTGCCCTCGGGCTGAGGCGCGGCCATCGCGTCAGCCGGCTCCGCCTGTGCCCGCCCGGACGTTCATCCCCGCCTGCGCCGGCGTCGCGATCATCACCGCCACCGCAGGCCGCCCCGTGCGGCATACGGGTGCTCGCGCGTTGCGTCCGGCCCGGTCGTCGCGGCGCGGAGCACATCCGTTTCTACGTTGATCGTATGCTCATCGGATTCTCTTCCCGGCTGGCCGTGTCCGCCTGTGCGCTCTGTGCGGCAGGGCTTCTGGCCCTGATGCCCGCCGCGGCGGCCAGTTCCGGCCAGGCGGAATCCAGTCCGCCGGTCGGGCCGAGGGCGGCGGTCCCGCACCCCTCGCTGCTGTACCGCCCCGGCACGCAGGTCCGTCCGCGCGCCGGGGCGCCCCGCCTCCCGGAGACCTCCGCGCTGTCCTGGCTGGTGGCCGACGCCCGCACCGGCGAGGTGCTCGCCGCCCACAACGCGCACCGCAGGCTGCCCCCGGCCAGCACCCTGAAGACCCTGTTCGCCCTCACGGTGCTGCCCACGCTGCCGGCCGGCATCCGGCACACGGTCCGCGAGGAGGAACTCCGGGGCATCGGGGCCGGCAGCAGCCTGGTCGGGCTCACCGAGGGCCGTACCTACCGGGTCTCCGACCTGTGGCGGGGTGTCTTCCTCAACTCCGGCAACGACGCCGTACGGGTCCTGGCCGAACTCAACGGCGGCTGGCGGGCCACGGCTGAGCGCATGCAGGCCAAGGCCCGGTCCCTCGGCGCCCGCGACACGCGCGTGGTCTCCCCGGACGGCTACGACGCGCCGGGCCAGGTGTCGTCGGCGTTCGATCTGGCGGTCTTCGGCCGGGTCGGGCTGCGCAACCCCGACTTCGCGCGGTACTGCGCCACCGTCGAGGCCAGGTTCCCGGGCGGCGGACGCTGGTCGTACCCGATCCGCAACACCAACCGGCTGCTGAGCGGCGCCCGTGGTGTGAAGCCGTACCGGGGGCTGATCGGCATCAAGAACGGTTACACCAGCAAGGCGGGCAGCACGCTCGTCGCGGCGGCGCGGCGGGACGGGCGCACCCTCGTCGTGACGGTGCTGAACCCTCAGGAGGGCGGCGCCTCCGCGGTGTACGAGGAGGCCCGCTCGCTGCTCGACTGGGGGTTCGGGGCGGGCAGCCGGGTCGCTCCGGTGGGTTCGCTCGACGCGTCGAGGCCCGCCGCGCGACCGGCGGCGCCGACTCCGCCCGCCGTCGCGGCCGCCGTCCCGGAGGAGGCCGGCTCCGGCTGGACGGAAGCGGGGCTGATCGCGGGTGCCGCCGGGCTGGGCGCGGCGGTCGTGGTGCTCGTGCTGCGGCTGCCGGTCCGCCGGTCCGGAGGCTGCTGACCGACCGGCAGCCACAGCAGCAGGCCCAGGGTGATCCACGCGTAGGTGTTGCTGCCCAGGAACCCGTCGACGCCGGAGGCGTCGTCGAACCACAGCCACACCACGCTGGTGCACAGCACCGCGTACAGGGCGCCCGCGATCCGGGCGTGCCCGGTACGGATCAGCACGGCGAAGGACGGCAGCAGCCACACGAGATGGTGCACCCAGGTGATCGGGCTGACGAGACAGGCGGCGAGGCCGGTCAGGGCGAACGCCGCCGTCCAGTCCCCCGCGGCGACCGCCCGGCGGGCCCGCAGCGCCCACACCCCGAGGAGCAGCAGAACCGCGGCCGCCCACACCGCCCGGTCCGGTTCGCCCAGGCGGGCCAGGATGCCCTGCACCGACTGGTTCGAGACGTAGCCGAGGCGACCCACCCGGCTGGTGTCCCACAGCGCCTCGGTCCAGTAGAAGCGTGAGGCGTCGGGGTCCGCCAGTGCCGCGAGGGCCGTGGCACTGAGGGCGACGACCGTGGCGACCGCCGCCGCGCGCCACCGCCGGGCCACCAGCAGCAGCCCGATGAACAACGCCGGCGTGAGCTTGATCGCGGCCGCGAGCCCGATGCCGATGCCCGCCCAGCGTGTGCGTCCGGTGGCGAGCAGCGTCGCGTCGGTGAGCACGAGAGCCAGCAGCAGCAGGTTCACCTGGCCGAAGCTGAGGGTGTCGCGGAGCGGTTCGAACAGCGCGAGGGCGCAGGCGGTCAGGGCCCAGCCGTACCAGCCGTGGCGCCGCCAGGCTGGTCCTGCGAGCAGCCGCAGGACCAGCACCAGAGCCGCCAGGTTGAGCAGCAGGGCGGCGGCGATCGCGGTGTGGAGGTCCAGCAGGGCCATCGGCAGCATGACGACGGCGGCGAACGGCGGGTAGGTGAAGCCGTACGGCGTGCCGGGGACCCGGTAGTCGTAGATCCGGCCGCCGTGGTGGACCCAGCTGTCGATGCTTCCGTAGTAGACGCGCAGATCGAACCAGTCACGCAGCAGGGGCACGGTCGCGGTGAAGACCGTCACCAGCGTGGCGAGGGCGAGCACGAGCAGCAGTCGTCCGCGGTCGGTGCGCGGCGGGGCCGGGGTCATGCCGCGCGTCCCAGCGCCGGTGCCAGCTCGGCCTGGTGGGCCTGCCACAGCACGACGACCGCGAGTGCGCCGCCGGAGACGGCCAGCACGAGTTGCCCGGTGTCGGCCGGGCCGCCGCTGGGCAGGACGCAGAGCGCGAGCACGCCGGTCACGGCCGCCATGCGGTGGCGTACGGAGGTGCTGGGCGCGGCGGCGGCGATGAGGAACAGTCCCCACAGGGCGTACCAGGGGCGGATCGCGGGGCCGAGCGCGGCCACCGCCGCCAGACTCAGGCCCAGCGCGTACACCGGTCGCGGGCGCAGCCGGAGCCATATCAGGACGATCGCGACCCCGGCCGCCACGACGCCCAGCGCGTGCCAGGCGGGGATCGCCAGGGGAGCGAGATCGCTGCCGAGGTGTTCCAGCAGGGCCCGGGTGGCGCGGCCGAGCAGGGTGGTCAGGGCCCAGTTCTGGGGCGAGACAGGGGTGTTCAGGGCGCCGATCCAGCCGTATCCGGTGCCTGCGGCGGCCGTGGCCGCGACGGTCGTCCCCGCTGCCGCGACGGTGGTCGTCACGAGGGCCTTCGCCGTACCGCGGCCCGCGCGGACCTGGAGGACGACGACCGCGGCGAGACCGAGCACGGCGGGCGCCTTGACCAGCGCGGCGAGCGTGACGAGGACGGCGCCGAGGAACGGCCACCGGCCGAGCGCCGCCACCAGGCCGGTGCCGAGCAGGCCCAGCATGACGGCGTCGTTGTGGGCGCCCGCGACCAGGTGCAGCAGGACGAGCGGGTTGAGGGCGCCCAGCCACAGCGCGGCGGCCGGGTCGGCGCCGCTGTGGCGGGCGAGGCGGGGCAGCGCGGCAGCCATCAGGGCCACGCCGACGAGGGCGACGAGCCGCATCCCGAACAGCCCCGCCGGCACCTCATCGCGTGTCAGCGCCGACAGGGCCGCCGCGACGGCGAGGAACGCCGGGCCGTACGGGGCGCCGGTGTGCCGCCAGAGCGGGGCGACCTCGTCGGCGATCGGGCCGCCGAGGTGGGACGGCCCGTGCGCGTACACGTCCATGTGCGCGTCGACCATCGCCCCCTGGGCGAGGTAGCTGTACACGTCCCGGCTGAACAGCGGCGGGGCGAGCAGCAGCGGGACGGCCCAGACCGCGAGGACGAACAGCAGGGCGCGGGGAGCGGGCGGTCTCGGTCCTCGGACCAGCCGGCCCAGCAGCGCCCAGGCCGCGATCAGCAGGACGAGCCCGAAGTACACCCCCACCAGGCCGAGGGCGGCGCGCGCGGAGGCCGGGTGGAGGAGGTCCCGTACGGGCAGGGCTCCGGCCGTCTCACCGCCTGCCGCGAGGAAGGCGGTACCGGCCAGACCGAGTATCTGGCAGCGGCGGAGATCGACGGGGAAAGCCATGGCCAACACTCGGGCAGCGTGTCAACGCGGGGTGGCTTCGCGGCGACGTGGAGCCCTCCGGAGGGGAGCGGGAGTGTGACCGGCCGGTGATCAGGTGCGGGCCGGGGAGTTCCGTCAGAACACCGACAGGCCCGTCAACGTCGTGAATCTGTCCAGGGCCGCCACGCCCGCCACCGAGTTGCCCCGTTCGTCCAGGCCCGGGCTCCACACGCACAGCGTGCAGCGGCCCGGGACGACCGCGATGATGCCCCCGCCCACGCCGCTCTTGCCGGGCAGGCCCACGCGGTAGGCGAAGTCACCCGCCGCGTCGTACGTGCCGCAGGTCAGCATGATCGCGTTGATCTGCTTGGCCTGGCTGAGGGTGAGCAGACGGGTGCCGTCGGCGCGGATGCCGTGCCGGGCGAGGAAGGCGGTGGCGAGGGCGAGGTCCGCGCAGGACGCCGCGATCGAGCATTGCCGGAAGTACTGGTCGAGCAGGACCGGCACGGGGTTGTCGATGTTGCCGTAGGACGCCATGAAGTGCCCGAGCGCGGCGTTGCGGTCGCCGTGCGCGGATTCGGAGGCCGCGACCTCCTTGTCGAAGGTGAGGTCCTGGTTGCCGCTCTCCGCCCGCAGGAACGACAGCAGTTCGCCCGACGCGTCGCCGGTACGGGTGTGCAGCCGGTCCGTGACGACGAGGGCGCCCGCGTTGATGAACGGGTTGCGCGGGATGCCGTTCTCGTACTCCAGCTGGACCAGGGAGTTGAAGGGGTTGCCGGAGGGCTCGCGGCCCACGTGTTCCCACAGGGCGTCGCCCTCGCGGGCCAGGACGAGGGCGAGGGTGAAGACCTTGGTGATGGACTGGGCGGAGAACGGCCGCCGCCACTCCCCCACGCCGTACACCGTGCCGTCCGGCTCGGCGACGGCCATGCCGAAGCTGCGCGGGTCGCAGGCGGCGAGCGCCGGGATGTAACCGGCGGGCCGGCCGCGGCCGGGAGTCCGTTCGATCTCCTCGGCGATGCGCTCCAGGACCGGCTGGAAGGTGGTCGACGACGTCATGATCCCGATTGTCCCTCCGTGCCGGTCCCGGTGCGCTCGCGTAGGTCAGGCCGCCGGAGCCGGGCCGCTGCCGGCCAGGATCTCCGGGCGCAGCAGGCCGGCGAGCGTCTCGGCGGGCAGCAGGCCCTTCTCCAGGACGAGTTCGGCCACGCCCCGGCCGGTGGCGAGGGCCTCCTTGGCGATGTCGGTGGCGGCCGTGTAGCCGATGTGCGGGTTGAGAGCGGTGACGAGGCCGATGGAGTTCTCGACGGTCGCGCGCAGCGCCTCGGTGTTGGCGGTGATGCCGGCCACGCAGCGTTCGGCGAGGGTGAGGCAGGCCGCACGAAGGTGCGTGATGCTCTCCGACAGGGAGTGCAGGATGATCGGCTCGAAGGCGTTGAGCTGGAGCTGTCCGGCCTCGGCGGCCATGGTGATGGTGACGTCGTTGCCGATCACCTCGAAGGCGACCTGGTTGACGACCTCGGGGATCACCGGGTTGACCTTGCCGGGCATGATGGACGAACCGGCCTGCACCGGCGGCAGGTTGATCTCGCCGAGCCCGGCGCGCGGGCCGGAGGACAGCAGCCGCAGGTCGTTGCAGCTCTTGGAGAGCTTGACCGCGATGCGCTTGAGCACGCCGGACATCTGGACGAAGGCGCCGCAGTCCTGGGTCGCCTCGACCAGGTTGGCCGCCGTCACCAGGGGCAGGCCGGTGATGGCCGCGAGGTGGCGGCGGGCCGACTCGGCGTATCCGGCGGGGGCGTTGAGGCCGGTGCCGATCGCCGTGGCGCCGAGGTTGATCTCATGGATCAGCTCGACGGCCTCGGCGAGACGGGACCGGTCCTCGTCAATCATGACGGCGTAGGCCGAGAACTCCTGACCGAGCGTCATCGGCACCGCGTCCTGCAACTGTGTACGGCCCATCTTGAGCACGTCGCGGAACTCGACGGCCTTGCGGGCGAAGGCGTCCTGGAGGACGGACATCGCGTCGAGCAACCCGCGCACCGCGAACACGGTCGCGATCTTGACGGCGGTCGGGTAGACGTCGTTGGTGGACTGGCCGAGGTTGACGTCCTCGTTCGGGTGCAGGTACCGGTACTCGCCCTTGGCGTGGCCCAGCAGTTCCAGTGCCCGGTTCGCCACGACCTCGTTGGCGTTCATGTTCGTCGAGGTGCCCGCCCCGCCCTGGATCACGTCGACCACGAACTGGTCGTGCAGCTCGCCGTCGCGGATCTCCCGGCACGCGGCGACGATCGCGGCCGCCTTCTTCGGGTCCAGCAGCCCGAGTTCCTCGTTGGCGAGGGCGGCGGCCTCCTTGACGGCGGCCAGGGCGTCGATCAGGTGCGGGTAGGCGGAGATGGGCATGCCCGTGATGGGGAAGTTCTCCGTGGCCCGCAGGGTGTGCACACCCCAGTAGGCCTCCGCGGGAACGTCACGGTCGCCGAGCAGGTCGTGTTCGGAGCGGGTGGCGGCGGTCATGAGGGTGAGGGGTCCCTTTGCTGAGGAGTGAGGGTGGATGTGCGCCCTGAAGGGGCGCGGGGAACTGCGCGACCAGCCACACCAGGCCCGCAGTCGCCGACGGGGAGATCCGGCACACCGTTAGGCGTGAGCCGATCCGGCAACGGGCTCCAACGAGCGAACGGGCCGCACACACCCGACCGGCTCCCCGCCCCCAAGTAGCGGCTCACCGGCGAACTCGGTAAGCAGCTCCGGATCGACACCCGCCCGGGCCAACGCGGCGGCAGCCACCGGCACACGCGCCCGATTCGCACCGTCGGCGATCTTCACCGCGACGGCCCGGCCGTCGGGCAGCGCGGCGGCCTGGACGCCCTCGAAGCCGTCCTTGGTGAGCAGCCCGGGCACCGCCCGCATCAGCGTGGCGACGTCACGGCCGGAGCCGGAGGCCATCTCGGCGTGCTCGCGCATCGCGCCGGCGACGCGGTCCTCGGGCGTGCCCGGTGCTGCGGTGGCGATCCGGGCGGTGGCCCGGGCGAGGCCGTGCAGGGAGATGGAGAAAAGGGGCGCGCCGCAGCCGTCGACGGTGACCCCGGCGATGCGCTGTCCGGTGAGGTCCTCGACGATCTCGGCGATGGCCTGCTGGAGCGGGTGGCCGGGGTCGAGGTAGTCCTCCGGCGACCAGCCGTTGAGCATGCAGGTGTAGAGCATGGCCGCGTGCTTGCCGGAGCAGTTCTGCGCGAGCCGGGAGGGCAGCCGTCCCTCGCGCACCCAGGCGTCCCGGACGACCGGGTCGAACGGCAGGTCCGGGACGTTGCGCAGGTGGTCCTCGGTGAGCCCGGCGAGGTCGAGGATGCGCCGGGCACCGGCGAGGTGGCGTTCCTCGCCGGAGTGGCTGGCCGCCGCGAGGGAGAGGAGCTCGCCGTCGAGCGGGAGCCCGGCCCGCGCCATGGCCACGGCCTGGACGGGCTTGAGCGCGGAGCGGGGGTAGAAGGCGGCCTCGATGTCTCCGATCTGGAGCTGGACCTCTCCGTCGGCGCCGAGGACGACGACGGAGCCGTAGTGGATGCCTTCGACGATGCCGCCGCGTATGAGGTGGGCGACGGGGGCGTGGACGGGTTCACGGACAAGGGGTGCGTCCGCGAGGTAACTGCTGTACATCACTGCCTGCTTCTCGTGGAGCGGCGCGTCTGTCACGCGTCGGCTCCGGTCGTGGACTTGCGCGCGACACGGCCGCGGACGGCGAACCATCCGGCGACCAGTGCCCCGACGATCAGCGGCAGGCACAGCACGGTGGTGCGTCCCGCGCCGCCGTCGGCGTACATGAGGACCAGGACGGAGGCGAGGAACGCCAGCGTCACGATCTCGGTCCAGGGGGAGCCCGGCAGCCGGTAGCCCGGGCGGGTCAGCTCGCCCTTCTGGGTCTTCTGCCAGAAGAGGAGGTGACAGATCATGATCATGCCCCAGGTGGCGAGGATACCGATCGCGGCGAAGTTCAGCACGATCTCGAACGCCTCGGCGGGCACGACGAAGTTGAGGCCGACGCCCAGGACGCAGATGCCGCTGGTGAGCAGGATGCCGCCGTAGGGGACCTGGCTGCGGCTCATCACGGAGGTGAACCTGGGCGCGGACCCGGCCATGGCCATGGAGCGCAGGATGCGCCCGGTGGAGTACAGGCCGGAGTTGAGGGAGGACATCGCGGCGGTGAGGACGACGAGGTTCATCACGCCGCCGGCCACCGGGACGCCGATGTTGGACAGCACCGTGACGAAGGGGCTCTCCCCCGCCGTGTACTTGTTCCACGGCAGCAGCATCGACAGCAGGACGACCGAGCCGACGTAGAACAGGGCCACGCGCCACATGATCGAGTTGATCGCCTTCGGCATGATCTTCTCGGGGTTCTCGGTCTCACCGGCCGCGACGCCGACCAGCTCGACGGAGGCGTAGGCGAAGACGACGCCCTGGATGATCAGCAGCATGGGCAGCAGGCCGTGCGGGAAGACGCCGCCGCTGTCGCTGATCAGGGACGGGCCCGGGTGGTGGCCGTCGACAGGGTGCTGGGTGACCAGCAGGAAGATGCCTATGCACATGAAGACGACGAGCGCGCCGACCTTGATGATCGCGAACCAGAACTCCAGCTCGCCGAAGATCTTCACCGAGATCAGGTTCACGGTGAGCACGACCGCCAGCGCGATGAGCGCGATCACCCACTGCGGGATGTCGGAGAACATGCCCCAGTAGTGGGTGTAGGTGGCCACGGCGGTGATGTCGGCGATACCGGTGGTCGCCCAGTTGAGGAAGTACATCCAGCCCGCGGTATAGGCGCCCTTCTCCCCCATGAACTCGCGGGCGTACGACACGAACGCGCCGGAGGAGGGCCGGTACAGCACGAGTTCGCCGAGGGCGCGCACGACGAGGAAGGCGAAGAGGCCGCAGACCGCGTAGGCGATGAAGAGGGAGGGGCCGGCTTCGGCGAGGCGGCCGCCGGCGCCGAGGAAGAGGCCGGTGCCGATGGCGCCGCCGATGGCGATCATGTTGACGTGCCGGGACTTCAAGGACTTGCTGTAGCCCGCGTCTCCTGCATCGACATGGCCGGAACGTTTCTGCACGCCTTCGTGCAGGGACTGCTCGCTCACGCCTCGGGTCCGCCTTCCGTGGGGGTGTCCGTGCGCGGGGGACGCACGATGTCGGTGAGGGTGGTCTCGACCCGGTCGAGGTGGTGGGCCATGGCCTCCACCGCGTCGTTCTCGGAACCGTCGATCAGCGCCTCGACGATCGCCCGGTGCTCGCGGTTGGACTGCTCGCGGCGGCCGCCCAGCTCGTTGAGGAAGGCCGACTGGCGGGCCAGCGCGTCCCGGATCTCCTCGATGACCCGGCGGAAGACCGGGTTCTGGGCGGCCTCGGCCACGGCGAGGTGGAACAGCGTGTCCATCGCGACCCAGGCCGTGGTGTCCGTCTCCCGTTCCATCCGGTCCAGGAGGTGGGCCAGGTGGTCGAGGTTCTCCGGGGTGCGGCGCCGGGCCGCGTACCCGGCGACCGGGATCTCGACGTGGCGGCGCACCTCCAGCAGGTCACTGGCCGAGTAGTCGCCGAAGGTGGGGTCCTCGACGGTGCTGGCGACGACGAAGGTGCCCTTGCCGGTCCTGGAAACGGTCAGGCCCATGGTCTGCAGCGCCCGCAGCGCCTCGCGCAGCACGGGCCGGGAAACCTCCAGGGTGCGGCACAGCTCCGCCTCGGAGGGGAGCTTGTCGCCGATCGCGTAGTCGCCGCGCTCGATGGCGTCACGCAGATGCGCCAGCACCGCTTCCATGGCGCTGATGCGACGTACGGGCTGTCCGGCTGTCCGGCTGTCTGACAGGTTCACGGAGGTGATCCTGCGGGGCCCGGTAGGTACCTGTCAAGAGCCCGAAAAGAAGGGGTCAGGGAGCCCGAAGCGCGCGTTCACCTTTCCGGCCCCCTGACCCTCGCAACCGCTCAGCTGTGCAGCACACCGGCTCCGAGCAGGCCGAACAGCAGCCCTCCCACCACGATCCGGTAGATCACGAAGGCGTTGAAGGAGTGCTTGGCGACGAACCTCAGCAGCCAGGCGATGGAGCCGTAGGCCACCACGAAGGACACGATCGTGCCGACGGCGAGCGGGGCCGCGCCCACGCCGGTGCCCAGGGCGTCCTTGAGTTCGTAGAGGCCGGCGCCGGTCAGGGCGGGGATGCCGAGGAAGAAGGAGAGCCGGGTCGCGGCGACGCGGTCCAGGTCGAGGATCAGCGCCGTGGACATGGTGGCGCCGGAGCGGGAGAAGCCGGGGAAGAGCAGGGCGAGGATCTGGGAGCTGCCGACGAGCATGGCGTCCTTGAACGAGGTGTCGTCCTCGCCGCGCTTGTGCCGGCCCATCTGGTCCGCCGCCCACATCACCCCGCTGCCGACGATCAGCGAGCCGGCCACCACCCACAGCGAGGCGAGCGGGCCCTCGATGAGCGGCTTGGCGGCGAGTCCGACGGCGACGATCGGGACGGTCGCGCAGATGACCCACCAGGCGAACTTGTAGTCGTGGTGGTAGCGCTCCTCGCGGTCGCGCAGGCCCCTCCCCCACGCGGAGACGATCCGCACGATGTCCTTGAAGAAGTACACGAGCACCGCGGCGATCGCGCCGACCTGGATGACGGCCGAGAAGCCGATCACGGCGTTGTCGTCGACGGGGATGCCCATGAGCCCTTCGACGATCTTCAGATGGCCGGTGGAGGAGACGGGCAGGAACTCGGTCACCCCCTCGACGGCTCCGAGGACGACGGCCTGACCGACGCTGATGACGCTCATGGGATCCAGTTCTGTGCAGGAGAGGCGGGACCGGAGGGGCCAGTCCTACTACACCCGGGCGAGAGACCGTCTCACCCTCGGGTGAGCGCGACCCCCGCGAACGCCGCAGCCAGTCCGGCCGCCAGGCTCGCCGTCACGTTGAGGACGGCGTAGCCGCGGGCCCCCGTCTCCACCAGCCGCAACGTCTCGTAGGAGAACGTGGAATACGTCGTCAGGGCCCCGCACAGGCCGGTGCCGAGCAGAAGCTGGAGGTGGGAGCTCGCGGCACCAGCAGCCGCGGCGCCGGTGAGCAGGCCCAGGATCAGGCAGCCGGAGAGGTTCACCGCGAAGGTGCCCCAGGGGAAGACGGAGTCGTGCCGGGACTGCACCGCGCGGTCGGTGAGGTAGCGCAGCGGCGCGCCGACCATCGCGCCCCCGACGACAAGCAGCCAGTTCACAACGACCTCTTACCTTTCGCGTCCGTTTCGCCCGGTGTGTCCTCCCGGCCGGTGGTGGGGGTGCCCCCGGTCGAGCGAAGCCGGGACTGGGGGAGGATGACCTCGCAGTCGTCGAGGGTCACCAGGCCCTCCGTGACGAGTTCGTCGAGCTGGGGCAGGAAGGCCCGGACACGTGGCTCGGTGTCGACGATCACGACGGCGACCGGCAGGTCCTCGCTCAGGGACAGCAGCCGCGAGGTGTGGATCAGCGAGGAGGCGCCGAAACCCTCGACGCCCCGGAAGACGCTGGCGCCCGCAAGGCCCGCCGCGTGAGCCCGGTGGACGATCTCCGAGTAGAGGGGCTTGTGGTGCCAGGTGTCGCTCTCGCCGACGAAGACGGTCAGGCGCAGGGCCCTGCCGGTCAGTCGTGTCATGACCGCCTCCGCTTCAGGGCACGGCGGGTCGACCAGGCCGCGAGCCACACCGCCGTGAGCGCCGCGAGCGGGGTTGCGGCGAGGTAGGCCAGGCCGGTGCGGAGGTGGCCGCCGTCGGCCAGCTTCTGGATGTCGACGGCGTACGTCGAGAAGGTCGTGAACCCCCCGAGGACGCCGGTGCCGAAGAAAGGGCGTACCAGACGGTGGGCGGGCCGGAACTCGGTGACGACCACCATGAACACGCCGATCACGGCACAGCCGGCGACGTTGACCCAGAAGGTCGTCCAGGGGAAGCCCCCCGCGGGCGAGGGCCACCACAGGGACGCCGCGTACCGGGCGGCGGCCCCCGCTCCCCCGCCGAGCGCCACCACCACGACGACCGGCGCCTGGGCGCGCCAGGCGGGCGGGTGTGGGGCAGAGGGGTGGATGCGGAGGCTTTCCGCCTCGGGGGCCGTCATGGTCGTACGTCTCCTACTCGCCGGGGCCCGGGGTCGTGCGGGCGCGTGCCGTCGCAAGTAGGGACCGTTGGCGGCGTCCGTGCCGCGGTTCGGGTACGGCGGGCCCCACCGCCGCGCCGCGAGAGTGTCGCGGCCGGGGTTCAGGTTAACCCCGGCGGCGAACCGGCGTCACTTCGGGCCGGGCGGTTCGCAGACCGCCACGCCCGGCTCCCAGAGGCTGCCCAGCACGAGGTGCCCGCCTGCTTCGCACACGCTGGTGACCATCCGGTAGCCCGAGTGGCGGCGGGCGAGGTGGTGGACGACCCGGCCCTCGTCGTCGAAGGCCATGACGGCGATCGTGCCGGTGGGGCGGAAAGGAGCGCGTACTGCCACGCGCGCGGCGGCGCGGCGGATCGCGGGGGTGCCGCGGTGGAGCAGGTCGAGGGCGGGGACGCGGGGTCCGGCCAGCGCGACCCAGACCGGTCCGTCCGGGGTGCCGCGCCAGAGGTTGTCGGGCATGCCCGGGAGGTTCTCGGCGAAGGGCTCGCTCCGGCCGGCCTCGGGCCCGGTGAGCCGGTAGCGGGTGAGCCGGCGGGCGCCGGTCTCGGCGACGACGAGGAACGACTCGTCGGCTCCGGCGGCGAGCCCGTTGGCGAACTGGAGGCCGTCCAGCACCACCTCGGGGGTGTCCGCGCCGGGGGCAAGGCGCAGCAGCCGTCCCGTTCCGGTGTGTTCCACGATGTCGCCGATCCAGTGGGCCAGGGGGTGGCGGCGGCTGGAGACGGTGAAGTACACGCTGCCGTCGGAGAGGGACACGACGTTGCTGGCGAACCGCAGCCGCTCCCCCGCCACCGAGTCGGCGAGGACGCGGACCGTGCCGTCGCCGGTGCCGACGCGCAGCAGTCCGCGTTCGGCGTCGCACACCAGCAGGTCGCCGTCCGGGAGGAGTTCGAGTCCGAGCGGCCTGCCGCCGGTCTCGGCGATCACCTCGGTACGGGCCGTCACCGGGTCCCCCAGGCCGTCCAGGCGCAGGATGCGGCCGTCCGCCAGGCCGGTCAGCACGCGGCCGCGCGGGTCGGTGACCACGTCCTCGGGGCCGTGGCCCACCGCGACGTAGTGGCGTGGGACGAGTGCCGTGGGACGGTACATCGCGCGTGTGCTCCTTGACCGTAGGGGGAGATTCCGGCTGTGACCGTAGGGGGAGATTCCGGCTGTACCGGGTCGTAAGGGTCGCCTACCAGCCCTTTTCAAACATCCGGGCCACCTCGGCGATCCGCATCTCGTCGCGGTGGTAGTGCTCGCGGCCCGCGGACCGGCTGGTGCGCAGCATGCCGGTGGCCTGGAGCAGCCGGAGGTGGGTGACGGCGACCGGGCGGGGCATCGAGAACCTCTCGGCGACGGCGTCCGCGGTGACGCCGTCCGCGGCGGGGCCGGGTTCCTTCAGCCAGGCCAGGATGCGCAGGCGCGTCTGGTCCGTGGGAGTCCTCAGCATGTCGTGTCCCTGCCTCGCGGCTCTCGTCCTCTTACCGCGTCTTCCCACTGTTGCGCAGTCGAAGCCGCCGCGTCCGGGAGTCGGCATCGTTGACCGATACCGAACTGCCGTAGTTCACAAGTGAGTTCGGGAACGGGCGAGGGCCCCGGCCGCGTGCGTGCGGCCGGGCCCCCTTCCCCGCATGGTCAGCGGTGGCGGAACCAGGACATCGCCGAGAGGGCCCGGTCGTCGTAGCCGAACAGCGCCTGGTTCTCCCAGGCGTTGCCGGAGGACGGGGCGGTCGGGTCCCAGCCGTTGCCGTTCACCGCGGTCCAGGTCGCCTCCCAGTAGAAAATGCCGAGGCCACGGCCGTTCGGGACGGCCTCCACGATGCTCGCCACGTCGTTCATCCACCGGGTCTGGCCGGCCACGCTCGCCGGATAGCCGGAGACCAGCTCGGCACTGGTGTCGATGATGTTCTCGTGGGAGTCCTCGCTGTCGAGGCGGAACGGGTAGGCGGTCTCGGCGACGAAGACCGGCTTGCCGTAACTGGAGGCCGCGTCGTCGAGGGTCGTCTGGAAGTCGGCCAGCGTGCCGTGCCAGTAGCCGTAGTACGACAGCCCGATCGCGTCGAACTTGACGCCGTTGGAACGCGCGCTGTCGAACCACCAGCGGGTGCCGGCCAGGTCACCGCCCTTGGCGAGGTGCAGGGCGACGGTCGTGTTCGAGTTGACCGCCTTGACCGCGTCGTAGCCGGAGTTGAGCAGACCGGCCAGCTGCGGCCAGTTGGAGGTCGATCCCTCGTTCCACAGCATGCCGCCGTTGATCTCGTTGCCGACCTGGACCATGTCGGCGGTGGTGCCCTGCGCCTTCAAGGCGTTCAACACGTCGTACGTGTGGTTGTACACGTCGGTCCTGAGCTGACTGTACGAGTGCCTGGCCCAGGCGGCGGGCTTGTCCTGGCGGCCCGGGTCGGCCCAGAAGTCCGAGTAGTGGAAGTCGACCAGCAGCTTCATGCCCTGCGCCTTGACGCGCTTGGCCAGGGCCAGGACGTGCGCCTTGTCGTTGTAGCCGTCGGCCGGGTTCACCCAGACCTTGAGGCGCGCGTAGTTCATGCCGGAGGACTTGAGGATCGCCAGGGCGTCACCGGCCGTGCCGGAGCTGTTCCGGTAGACGCCGCCCTTGGCCTCGCTCTTGGGCAGGGACGAGATGTCGGCACCCTTGATCGATGTACCGGACGTGCCCGACGTGAAGGTCAGGTCGTCGACATTGATCCAGTTGCCCGCGTTCGCATCACTGTTGACGCTGATCGTGCACTGGTTGTTGGTCACATTGACCGGCACGACGATCCGGATCCACCCACTGGCCGAGACCGGCAGGTCGGTGCGCTGCTCGGCGCCGCCGCAGTTCTTCAGCGCTATGTACGCGGACTTCTGCCCGCCGCCGGAGCGCACCCAGGCGGTGAGCTTGTAGGTGCCGTTGGTGAGGCCGGACAGGTACTGGTACGTCTCCACCTTGTAGGCGGCGGAGGCCCAGTGGCTGAGGCGGTAGCTGCCACCGTGGCCGCCGGACTCGGTGAACGAGGCGCCGGTGTCGCCGTACTCGGACCAGCCGCCCGGTGTGGCCGCGCCCGCGCCGTCGGTCTCGAAGCCGCCGTTGGTCAGCGTGCTCGCGGCGTGGGCGGAGGTGGCGGGCAGGGCGGTGAGGGCGAGCCCCGCGGTGAGCGGGAGCAGCAAGGCTGTGAGTGTGCGTCTGGGATGGAACATCGTCGTCCGTCGTCCCTTCGACGTGGGATGGGGGCCCCTCGCCAGGAGGCAGGTGAGGGGGCCCTCCGCCCGCGGCTCGTGCGGCTCACGCGGGCGGAGGGAATCGGTCAGCCGTCGAGCCGGACGACCCGGACGGCTCCGGCCGGGACCGCCAGGCGGCCCGCGGCGCGTTCACCGGTCAGCAGTTCGGTGCCCTGGGCCTCCAGCGGCACCTTGGCCTCCGAGCCGGTGTGGTTGACGGCGAACAGATAGGTGCCCGACTCGCCGGTGCGGCGCACCACTTCGACGTCCCGGGGCAGGTCGGCGCGCGGGGCGAACCGGGCGTCCTCGACCGCCCATCCGAGCAGCGCGTCGAGTCCGTCGGCGCCGAGCCGGGTGGAGACGTACCAGGCGGTGCCCTCGCCGAGGCGGTGCCGGGTGACGGCGGGCCGCCCGGCGGTCAGCCCGTCGGCGTACGTCAGGACGGTCTCGGCGCCGCGCGGCACCACGAACTCCGTCCACACGTCGGCGCCCAGCTCGGATCCGTCGGGGCCGGTGACGCTCACCCGTTCTCCGGGCAGAAGCGGTGAGAACTCCTCGACCGTGAGGCCGAGGACGTCCCGCAGCGGGCCCGGGTAAGCGCCCTCGTGGACGGCGTCGTGCTCGTCGACGATGCCGGAGAAGCAGGAGACGACCAGCGTGCCGCCGTTCTCGACGTAGGCCTTGAGGTTGTTCCCGGCCGCCTCCGTCATCAGGTACAGGGCCGGTACGACGACAAGGGGATACCTCGACAAGTCGGCTTCCGGGTGGGCGAAGTCGACGGTGAGGTGGCGGTCGTAGAGGGCCTCGTAGAAGGCGTCGGCGCGCTCGCGGGCGTCATGGTCGACGCTGGGGCGCCAGTCGAGGTTCTGCGCCCACCAGGAGTGCCAGTCCCACAGCACGGCCACGTCGGCCTCGGTGCGGGTGCCGCGGATCTCGCTCAACGCGCCTACGGCGGCGCCGAGTTCGACGACCTCGCGCCACACGCGGGTGTCGGTGCCGCCGTGCGGGACCATCGCCGAGTGGAACTTCTCGGCGCCGCGCCGGGACTGGCGCCACTGGAAGAACATGGCGCCCTCGGAGCCGCGCGCCACGTGCGTGAGGGAGTTGCGGGCCATCTGGCCGGGGGCCTTGGCCGGGTTGCGAGGCTGCCAGTTGACGCCTGAGGTGGAGTGTTCCAGCAGCAGCCAGGGGGCGCCGCCCGCGACGGAGCGGGTGAGGTCGGCGGCCATCGCCAGGTTGACGTGGGTGCGGCGGCCGTCGGTGATCAGGTAGTGGTCGTTGGTGACGATGTCGACCTCACGGCCCCAGGCCCAGTAGTCGACGGAGTCGCACTGGCTCAGCGCGGTCATGAAGTTGGTGGTGACCGGGACGCCCGGTGAGAGGCGGTGCAGGATGTCCCGCTCCGTCACGAAGTTCTCGCGCATGGTGGCGTCGGCGAACCGCTTGTAGTCCAGCGCCTGGCCCGGGTTGACGGCCGCGGGTGTGAGCCGGGGCGGGTTGATCTGGTCGAGGTCCTCGTAGCGCTGGCCCCAGAAGGCCGTGCCCCAGGCCTCGTTGACCGCGTCAACCGTGCCGTACGTCGCCGCCAGCCAGCGGCGGAAGTGCGCGGCGCACGAGTCGCAGTAGCACGCCGAGACGGGGACGCCGTACTCGTTGTGCACGTGCCACATCGCCAGGGCCGGGTGGTCGCCGTAACGCTCGGCGAGCTTCGTGGTGATGGCAGCGGCGGCCGCACGGTAGTCCGCGTTGCTGTGGCAGATGGCCGCGCGGGAGCCGAACTCGTAACGCACGCCCTCGCGGGTGACCGGCAGGGCGTCGGGGTGGGCCCGGTAGAACCAGGCGGGCGGTACGGCGGTCGGGGTGCCGAGGTCGACGCGGACGCCGTGCTCGTGCAGGAGGTCCAGGAGCCGGTCGAGCCAGCCGAAGTCGTGACGGCCGGGTGAGGGCTCCAGCAGCGCCCAGGAGAAGATCCCGACGCTCACCATGGTGACGCCGGCCTCCCGCATCAGCCGGACGTCCTCCTGCCAGACGCTCTCCGGCCACTGCTCGGGGTTGTAGTCCCCGCCGAAGGCGAGCCTGGTGAGGCCCCTGGGGGTGGTCTCCGGCATGGATGGTCTCCCGGTTGGTCGATCAATGGGAACGTGCACACACGGCAGCGCAGTGCAGAGCCCAACATAACCGCACAGCAACAACCATTGACAAGGGTCCGGGATGTTTCTCTACTGTGAACGCTCACAGAAGCATGGCAGGTTCTCGCAGCAGGCGAGGACCCCAGGTCAGGGGAGAGATCCATGCCGTACACGAAGCGCCGCCGCCTCGTGACATCCGCCGTCGCCATCGCGCTCGGCGCCACCGCCCTCGCCGCCTGCGGCTCGGGTTCCGGGGACAGCGAGACCGAGTCGGGGCCGGTCTCGCTGACGTACTGGACCTGGGCGCCCGGCATGGACAAGGTCGTGGACCTGTGGAACAAGGGGCCGGGCAAGAAGGACCAGATCACCGTCACGGTGAAGAAGCAGGCGTCCGGCGACGCCCTCGTCACCAAGATCCTCACCGCGCACAAGGCGGGCAAGGCGCCCGACCTGGTGCAGGCGGAGTACCAGGCGCTGCCCACGCTGGTCAGCAACGACGCCCTGGCGGACATATCGAAGAACGTCGGCGACGCGAAGGACCGGTTCGCCGACGGCGTCTGGCAGCAGACGACGCTGGGTACGGACGCGGTCTACGCGGTCCCGCAGGACATCGGGCCGATGATGTTCTACTACCGCGAGGACCTGTTCAAGGAGTACGGCCTGACGGTGCCGACGACCTGGGACGAGTTCGCGCAGACCGCCCGCAAGCTGAAGAAGGCCGCCCCCGACAAGGACCTCACCACCTTCTCCGCCAACGACTCCGGCCTCTTCGCGGGCCTCGCCCAGCAGGCGGGCGCCAAGTGGTGGACGACCTCCGGCGACCAGTGGAAGGTCTCCATCAACGACGCGGCGACGCAGAAGGTCGCCAAGTTCTGGGGCGGCCTGGTCAAGGAGGGCGCCATCGACAACCAGCCGATGTACACCCCGGCCTGGAACAAGGCGCTCAACACCGGCAAGCAGATCGCCTGGGTCAGCGCCGTGTGGGCCCCGGGCACGCTGACCACCGCCGCTCCCGGCACCAAGGGCAAGTGGGCCATGGCCCCGCTCCCTCAGTGGTCCGCTAACGAGAACCGCACCGGCAGCTGGGGCGGCTCCTCCACCGCCGTCACCACGGACTCCAAGCACCAGGAGGCCGCCGCCAAGTTCGCCTCCTGGCTGAACACCGACAGCGACGCCCTGAACGCGCTGGCCAAGGAGAGCGGCATCTACCCGGCCGCCAAGAACGCCCAGACCAGCGGCGCCTTCCTCAAGCCGCCGGCCTACTTCTCCAACCAGGCCGACTTCTACTCCAAGGCCGCCGACATCGCGGAGACCACCGCGCCGTCCGCCTGGGGCCCCAACGTGAACATCGCCTACACCACCTTCAAGGACGCCTTCGGGGCCGCCGCGAAGAACAAGTCGGACTTCGGCGCCGCGCTCGACAAGATGCAGGACGACACCGTCACGGACATGAAGAAGCAGGGCTTCGAGGTCGCGGAGTGAAAGGCACGGCACGCCGGCAGTCGTACGGGGTCAAGGGGGCCCCGTACGGCTTCCTCCTCCCCGCGACGATCCTGTTCACCCTGTTCTTCGCACTGCCGATCGGCTACGCGCTCTGGCTCAGCTTCCACAAGGTGAAGGTCTCCGGCCTCGGCCTCGGCTCCGGCGCCCGCAGGGAGGTCTGGGCCGGCCTGGAGAACTACACCGACGCCCTCACCGACAGCGAGCTGGTGAACGGGGCGCTGCGGGTGCTGGGCTACGGCTGCATCGTCGTCCCGGTCATGCTGGGCCTCGCCCTGCTGTTCGCGCTGATGCTGGACGCCGAGAAGGTGCGGCTGGCCCCCTTCACCCGGCTCGCGATCTTCCTGCCGTACGCCATCCCCGGTGTGGTGGCGGCGCTGCTGTGGGGCTTCCTGTACCTGCCGGACGTCAGCCCCTTCTACTTCGTGCTCGACAAGCTGGGGATGCCGCAGCCGGACCTGCTGGACGGCGGGCCGCTGTACCTGGCGCTGTCGAACATCGCGGTCTGGGGCGGCACCGGCTTCAACATGATCGTCATCTACACCTCGCTCCAGGCGATCCCGGTGGAGGTGCACGAGGCGGCGAAGCTGGACGGCGCCACCCCGTTGCAGATCGCGCTGCGGATCAAGATCCCGATGGTGGCGCCCTCGCTGGTGCTGACCTTCTTCTTCTCGATCATCGCGACGCTCCAGGTGTACAACGAGCCGACCACCCTCAAGCCGCTCACCAACTCCGTGTCCACGACCTGGAGTCCGCTGATGAAGGTGTACCGGGACGCGTTCGGCGACGGTGACATCTACGGCGCCGCGGCGCAGGCCGTGATCATCGCGTTCGCCACCCTCCTGCTGTCCTTCGGCTTCCTGCGAGCCGCGAACCGTCGTCAGAAGCAGGAGGCAGCTCGATGACTTCCCTCGCCGTATCCCAGGCCGAGCCGGTGGCGGGCAGCACGCCCGGTACCGCCCAGGGCCGCCCGCCGCTGCGCCGCCGGATCGCTCTGATCCCGACGGTCACGCTGCTCCTGGGCGCGGTCTACTGCCTGCTGCCGGTGGCCTGGGTGGTCATCGCCGCCACCAAGTCGGGCCGTGAGCTGTTCTCCACGTTCACGTTCCTGCCCGGCACGGGCTTCGCCGACAACTTCCAGGACCTGAGCGCCTACCGGGACGGCGTCTACTGGTCGTGGATGGGCAACTCCGCCCTGTACGCAGGGCTCGGCGCCCTGCTGTCGGCGTGCGTGTCGGCGTTCAGCGGGTACGCGCTGGCGATCTACCGCTTCCGGGGCCGCGAGACGATCTTCAACGTGCTGCTCGCGGGTGTGCTGATGCCGCCGGTGATCCTGGCGATCCCGCAGTACCTGCTGCTGGCGAAGGCCGACCTCACGGACTCCTACCTGTCCGTTCTGCTGCCGCAGATCCTGTCGCCGTACGGCGTCTACCTGGCGCGGATCTACGCCGCCGCCGCGGTGCCCGCCGACGTGGTCGAGGCCGGCCGAATGGACGGGGCGAGCGAGTGGCGGATCTTCACCCGGGTCGCGCTGCCGATGATGATCCCCGGCATGGTGACGGTGTTCCTGTTCCAGTTCGTGGCGATCTGGAACAACTTCCTGCTGCCGTACATCATGCTCAGCGACGACGAGAAGTTCCCGATCACCCTCGGCCTGTTCACGTTGCTGGAGCAGGGCGCCAACACTCCGGCGCTGTACACGCTGGTGATCACGGGCGCGTTCCTCGCGGTGCTCCCGCTGGTCGCGCTGTTCCTGGTCATCCAGCGGTTCTGGAGTCTGGATCTGCTCTCCGGAGCCGTAAAGTCATGACCATGAACGCTGCGGGGGGCAGGCGCAAGCCGCCCACGATCCACGACGTGGCGCGCGAGGCGGGGGTCTCGCGCGGCACCGTCTCACGTGTGCTCAACGGCGGCCACTACGTCAGCCCCGCCGCCCAGGAGGCGGTCAACGCGGCCATCCGCAGGACGGGTTACGTCGTGAACCGGCACGCCCGCTCGCTGATCACGGGCCGCTCCGACTCGATCGGCTTCCTGTTGACCGAACCGCAGGAGAAGCTGTTCGAGGACCCCAACTTCAACGTCCTGCTGCGCTGCTGCACCCAGGCGCTGGCCGCGCACGACATCCCCCTGCTGCTGATGCTGGCCGGCACGCAGGACGAGCGGCGCCGGATCACGCGGTACATCACCGCGGGCCACGTCGACGGCGTGCTGCTCGTCTCCAGCCACTCCGCCGACCCGGTCGCCGAGCAACTGCACGAGGCAGGGGTGCCCCTCGTGCAGTGCGGCAAGCCCATGGGGCGCGGCTCCAAGGTGAGCTACGTGGCGGCGGACGACCGGGACGGCGCCCGCGACATGGTGCGCCACCTGCTGTCACTGGGCCGCCGCCGTATCGGCGTGGTGAACGGCCCGATGGACACCCCGGGCGGTGTCGATCGCCTCGCCGGCTACAAGGAGGTGCTCACGGAAGCGGGCCTCGGGATCGATGAGCGGCTCATCGTCTCCGGCGACTGGGGCCGGGCAAGCGGCGAGGCGGGCGCCGAACGGCTGCTTGCCCAGGCCCCGGAGATGGACGCGGTGTTCGTCGCCTCGGACCTCATGGCGCAGGGCGTGCTGGCGGCCCTCCAGCGGGCGGGGCGGCGCGTGCCGCAGGACGTCGCGGTCGGCGGCTTCGACGACTCCCCGGCCGCCCTGGCCTCCACCCCCGAGCTCACGACCATCCGGCAGCCGTGGGACCGCATCAGCGCCGAGATGGTACGGGTGCTGCTCGCGCAGATCGGGGGCGAGGATCCGGCGGCGGTGATCCTGCCGACGGAACTGGTCAAACGGGAGTCGACGTAGGGTCCCGCCGCCCGCGAGCGACGTGCACTGCATGCACAGTCATGGAACGCTGCACCGGTGTTACCGTTCACATATGGCGTCGAAAACGGCTGGTGCGCGGCTCGAGGAACGGTGGCGGGACATCCTGTCGGCGCACGCGCGCACGATGTGCGAGATCGACCGGGCGCTGCATCCGCACGGCCTCGGCGCGTCCGACTTCGAGGTCCTGGACATCCTCGCCACGGAGGCGCCCGAGGAGGGCGAGCAGTGCCGGGTGCAGAACCTGGTCGGGCGGGTCCATCTCAGCCAGAGCGCGCTGTCCCGGCTCATCGCCCGGCTCGAGAAGGACGGGCTGGTGACGCGTTCGATGTGCCTGGAGGACCGGCGCGGAGTGTGGGTGGCCCTGACCTCGAAGGGCCGTGACCTGCACGCGGAGGTACTGCCGCTACAGCGGGCCGCGCTGGCCCGGACGCTGGGCGCGTAAGCCACCCGGGCCCGGGCCCCGGCCACTCGGTCCTACGGACGTGCGAGCAGGGTGCGTACTCCCTCCGAGGTGAGCGTCAGGCGGTGCTCCGAGCTGCCGTCTATGGTGAGCGACAGGTCGTCGGCCGGCCACTGGGCGGCCAGGGCGCCGAGCGGCACCAGGCGGTAGCGGGAGACGAACGGCAGCAGCCCGGCCATCTCCACCTCGGAGGTGAACACGGGCACCACCGGCTCGCCGCCCGGCTGCTCCAGCACCGGCAGCGCCACCGCCGAGGGGTTGGCGGCGTCGGTGTCGTTCGCGTCGTCGGGCACGGGGATGAGCACGTCGCTGTTGGCGAGCGCGTCCAGAGCCGCCGCGTCCTCGGTGTTCTCGGTGAGGACGTCCAGTGCCCGCTGGGCGGGCGTGGGCGTGGGGTCGTTTGCGGGTGTCTCCATGGCAGATTCCCTGGTAGCGGCGGTCGTGCGGCCCACCCGGGACAAGATCCGCCCCGGGCGCGGTCCTGCTCGCGTACCCGATCGTGCCCGGGCCAATCCTGTCTGTCTCCGAAGTTCGGGGGCGATGGGATGTGGCCGGAGGCCGGTCCGAGCCGGTCACAGCCGACCCGACGGGCCGGCGAGGACGTCCCGGGCCATGCGGCCGGCCTTCAGGAGCGCCTACGAGGATGCCCCGAGCAACCGGCACGGCAGCGCACGCTCACTCACGCCACCGCCCCCGCCCGGTTCCACCCGGTACACCCCGGCTCCGCGCGCCCGGGTGACGGCCTCCGTCGGCACACCGTCCGTGAACAGGACCGCGGCCCCGTCCTCCACCGCCCATCCCGACGGCAGCTGTCCCGCTGCCACGGCCGCGCGGTAGGAGGGCCGACGTCCCGGTTCACTGTCGTAGTGCGGGCAGACGGAGCCGGGCAGCAGCCCAAGGCCGTCGGGTAGACACGTCAACGGCCCGAAGGAGTCGGTGTGCGAACCCTCGGCCCAGCAGTTGGCGCCGGCGCTGATGCCGCACAGCAGCGTGCCGTGGTCGCAGGCCTCCCGCAGCAGCCGGTCCACGCCGTGGGTTCGCCATACAGCGAGGAGGTTGGCCGTGTTGCCACCGCCCACGTAGACGACGTCCTGGGCGAGCAGGAAGGAGCGCAGCGCGTCGCCGTCCAGCTCTCGGCGGAACAGGTGCAGGACGGACGGTTCGCAGGCGGGTCGGCTCCGGAACGCCGTACGGAACTGTTCGATGTAGGCCGGCGCGTCTCCGCTGGCCGTGGGCGCGAAGCACACCTTGGGGCGGGAGGTGCGTGACCGGGCCAGTACCCAGTCGTCGAGGAGGCCGTCGTCGTCGGTGGAGAAGCCGCCGCCGAGGAGGGCGAGGCGTTGCGGGGGTTCGACGGCCATGGCCGTGCCTTCCTGGACGGGTGCGGATACGCGTGCGAACACCCCCTAAGCCCCAGGTCCGGTGTGCAGGTCGGCGAACACTCCGCGGGCGCGGGTGCCGTCCGGCAGCTGCCAGGAGCCGGTGACCTGGCCGGTCGTCCCCTCGGAGGGCGCAAACGGGCTGTCCGGAGCAGGCCGCAGGACCCGGTGCAAGCGGAGGGTCGTGCCGTGCGGAGTGGTCAGCCGGGTGCCGTCCTGGTCGTCGGTGGTGACGAAGTCCGTGGGGATGGGGCCTGCGCCGGTGTGGGAGGCGACGACCTCCCGGTCGGGGGCATCGCTGACGTTCTGGTCCTGGGCCTGCGCCCGCCTCTCGATCAAGGCCGCCAACTGGGCGAGCAGCACGGGGTCGTGACAGCCGTCGTAGGCCCAGCGCCGCCCGAGCACGCCGTGCTCCATGGTGCCCACGAGGGCATGCTCCGCCCCGTCGAGCGGGGCGCCGCGATAGGTGAGCGGCACGAGGTAGGTGGCCGGGTGAGGGCCGGAGGCGTCGGTGACGACGATGAACTCGATCCCGACCTCGCCTCGCGGGTCGTCCAGCCGGAACCCGCCGGCCTTGGCCGGCTTCGGTTCGGCGGTACCACCGCGGTACCAAGGGCGGGAGGGCAGCCAGGAGGTGAGCAGCTCCAGCTTGGTCGGTCGGAGCGAGGTGGGGTGGATGACGGCCATGCCGAAGGTTCCTTTCCGTTACGTCGGCCCGAACACACGGTTGCGACGCAACTGCCCGGCACACCACCGGAAGTGTCCGTCGCTGTCGTCCAGGCCGAACAGGTCGTAGGTGGTGAGTGCGTACGCGGCTTGATAGGTGGTGAGAGCGGCGGGTGAGTGGCCGAGCTCCTGTGCGAAGAGCCGGGTGAGTTCCGCGGTGTGCTCCTGGGCGTGCGGGCCGTACATGTCGCAGACGGCGGCGGTGACGGCCGCCTCGAAGGCCGGGTCGCCCGCGGTCGTGTAGAAGCCGAAGTCGAGTACGGCGACAGGTCGGCCGACCGTGTCGACGTGGATGTTGGGCGGCACGAGATCGCCGTGGATCGCGGTGACCGGGGCGTCGGGCAGCGACCGCAGCTCGTTCAGCGTGCGCTCGACCCCGGCGGCGAAGTCGGGCACCCGCGCGGCGAGGGCAGCGCCGTGTCGCGCCGCGGCCCGGGCGACCAGGGCCGCGAGCGCGTCCTGAAAGCGGTCGTGGCCCTGCCAGAGGGGCCGGTCGTCGCCCTGGACGGTCAGCCGGCGCATCGCGTCCGTGCCCGGCACCGAGGCCAGACCACGCAGGACGGCGAGCAGCGTGTCCTTGTGCCGGACGGGCAGTTCGCGCTCGTACTCCTCATGTGCGGAGTCGCCCCGCATCGGGACACCGGGCAGCTCACGCTCGTACGTCACCACGATGCCGTGGTGCTCGTGGACGTCGAGGATCTCGGGGGTGGCGAAGGGCAGGCGGTGTGCCGCGATGTCCGCGTAGACCTGCCGGGTGAGCTCGGTCGGCGGCCTGCCGGTCCACACCTTGGCCACCCGGCCGGCTCCCAGCCCGTAGACGACTCCCTCGACGCCTGCGCCGATATGGCGGGCCTCCGGGTGCCCGCGGTCGGCGAAGTATCCGGGCCAGGGGTCGGCGGCGGGACGCGCTTCGTCGCTCCTGGGGGTCTCCACGCGCGCATTAGATCAGCCGCCGCACCGGCTTGACCATGCGATTACGGGAGTGGCCGCAGCATCGCGGAGCTTGCGTGGACCTTCTCATTCGTGTCGTCAGGGGGTTTTGGCAGACCTCATGTTACCGGTAACATCACCATCACTCGTCCTTACTCCAAGCCGTACGCGATGTGTCCTCCGCCCGCCCCCCACGGCCGGCCGTACCCCGGAGTCCGCGTGACCGACCAGCCCACCGCACAGCGCGCAGCCACCCTCTCCCCCGCTCCGTCCGCCCCTGTCTTCAGCCGGTCCGCCGTGGTCGCCTCCTGTGTGGGCTTCGTGCTCATCGGTGCGTTGCAGGCCCTGTACGGGCCCGCGATCCCCGGCTTCCGTGCGGAGTTCGGGCTCTCGCCGTCCGCCGCCGGGCTGGGGCTCAGTGCCCACTTCGTCGGTGGCGTGGCCGGTGTGCTGCTGTTCGACCGGCTCTACGGGCAGGTCGGCAACCGGCACATCCTCGGCAGCTCCTACGTGCTGATGGCGGTCGGCGCGGCGGGCTTCGCACTGGCGCCCGGCTGGCCCACCGCCCTGGCGGCGGCCCTGCTCGCCGGGCTCGGTTTCGGCGGCATCGACTACGGGCTCAACCAGCTGTTCGCCGTGGGCTTCGGCCACCGTTCGACCGCGATGCTGAACATCCTCAACGCCCACTTCGGCATCGGCGCCATCCTCGGCCCCGCCCTGATCGGCGTGGTCGGCTCCGAGCACTACCCGGCCGTCTTTCTCGGTTTCGCCCTCGCCAACCTGCCGTTGCTGCTGTGCCTGAAGGGCGTACGGAACGACGCGCCCGTCCCGGCCGGTGACGAGGCGAGCGGTGGTGCGGTCCTCCGGCGGAGCCTCGCCTCGGTGCTCGCCGTCTTCGTCGCGCTCTACGTCCTGCACGTCGCTATCGAGGCCGGTGTCGGAGGCTGGGAACCCACGCATCTGGAGACCGTCGGCTACGGCGCGGGCGTCGCCGCCACCGCCACCTCCGTGTACTGGCTGATGATGACCGTCGGCCGCTTCCTGGTCGCGCCGCTCGCGCTGCGTTTCTCAGCCCAGGCGATCATCGCTGTCTCCTGCGCGGGCATGACGGTGTGTCTGCTGGCCGCATCCGTTCCGGCGCTGGCGCCGTACGCGTACGCCGGTGTCGGTCTGTTCATCGCGCCGGTCTTCCCCACCGGGCTGCCCTGGCTGAACCGGGCCGCCCCGCGGGCCCGGAGAGCCGGTGCCCTGGTCATCGCGGCGTCCATGGTCGGCGGTGTCGCGGCGGGTCCGGCGCTGGGCAAAGCCATCGAGTGGTCGGGGGTCCGCGCGGTGCCGCTGCTGCTGTGTGGTGTCTCGGCGCTGTGCCTGGTCGCCACACTCTGGCTGATCCGCGTCACCCGCTCTCACTGAAACTCCCATCGACTTCCATCGACTTCCGTCCGCATCCCGAAGGGAAGCCACCTCATGCCCGCCCTGACGACGACGTCCGACGGATTCCTGCTGCACGGCGAGCCGTTCCGGATCATCTCCGGTGCGCTGCACTACTTCCGTGTCCACCCCGGCCTGTGGTCCGACCGGCTGCGCAAGGCGCGGCTGATGGGTCTCAACACGGTGGAGACGTACATCCCGTGGAACCACCATCAACCCGATCCCGACGGGCCTCTCGTGCTCGACGGCTTCCTCGACCTGCCCCGGTTCCTCGGGCTCGCCCAGGACGAGGGGCTGCACGTGCTGCTGCGTCCCGGTCCGTTCATCTGTGCCGAGTGGGACGGCGGCGGCCTGCCCGACTGGCTGACGTCGGACCCGGACATCCGGCTGCGGTCCAGCGATCCGCGTTTCACCGGGGCCGTCGACCGCTACCTCGACCTGCTGCTGCCCGCGCTCCGGCCGCACCTGGCCGCGGCGGGCGGTCCGGTCATCGCCGTGCAGGTGGAGAACGAGTACGGGGCCTACGGCGACGACAGCGCGTATCTGAAGCACCTGGCCGACGCGTTCCGCTCCCGGGGCGTCGAGGAGCTGCTGTTCACCTGCGACCAGGGCGACCCCGAGCACCTGGCCGCCGGGAGCCTGCCGGGCGTGCTGACCGCCGGCACCTTCGGCAGCCGCGTCGAGCAGAACCTCGGGCGGCTGCGCGAGCACCGGAGCGAAGGCCCGCTGTTCTGCGCGGAGTTCTGGATCGGCTGGTTCGACCACTGGGGCGGGCCGCACCACGTACGGGACGCGGCCGACGCCGCCGCCGATCTGGACCGGCTGCTGTCCGCCGGGGCCTCCGTCAACATCTACATGTTCCACGGCGGCACCAACTTCGGCTTCACCAACGGCGCCAACCACAAGCACGCCTACGAACCCACCGTCACGTCGTACGACTACGACGCCGCGCTCACCGAGTGCGGTGACCCGGGCCCGAAGTACCACGCCTTCCGCGAGGTCATCGCCCGCCATGTCGGCGTACCCGACGAGCCCGCCCCGGCGTCCGGTCCCAAACTGCCGCCGGTCGACGTCGAGTTGGACGGCCGGGCACCCCTGCTTCCCCTCGCCGGCGCGCTCGCCACTCCCGTCCGCACCGACGACCCGGTGACCATGGGCGAGCTCGGGCAGCACACCGGCTACGCGCTCTACCGCACCGTCCTTCCCGCCTCCGGTGACGGCCTGCTGCACTCCGCCGGCGGTGTCGGCGACCGTGCACAGGTCTTCGTCGACGGTGCACCCGTCGGTGTCCTGGAGCGCGAACGCCACGACGAGACGCTGCCCGTGTGTGTCCCGCGCCCGGGCGTGACGCTCGAAGTGCTCGTCGAGAACATGGGCGGCGTCAATTACGGGCCCCGCATCGGCGCCCCGAAGGGCCTGCTCGGGCCCGTCTCCTTCAACGGCACCGTCCTGCGCCGCTGGGACTGCCACGCGCTGCCACTGGAAGACCTGGACGCGGTGCCGTTCACCCCGGGCGACGGGGCGGCGGTCACCGTGCCCGCCTTCCACCGCGGCACCTTCGAGGTGGACACGCCCGCCGACGCCTTCCTCTCCCTGCCCGGCTGGACGAAGGGGCAGGCCTGGGTCAACGGCTTCCATGTGGGCCGCTACTGGAACCGCGGCCCGCAGCACACGCTGTACGTCCCCGCGCCGGTGCTGCGGCCGGGCGGCAACGAGCTGGTCCTGCTGGAACTGCACGGCACCACCGCCACCCGAGCCCAGCTCACCGACACGCCCGACCTCGGCCCGGAGAACACCTGGTGACCCCGCATCGGCTGCACGTTCCCACGCCCTCCGCTCCCCCGCTGACCGGCCACCTGCCCTTCGCGGACGCGCCGGGCGTACCCGACCCGATCGGGGTCACCAGCCGCTGGCTCACCCGTGGCGGCCGCCCCTGGTTCCCGGTCTCCGGCGAGTTCCACTACTCCCGCTACCCGGCCCGGGAGTGGGAGGAGGAGCTGCTGAAGATGAAGGCGGGCGGGGTGACCGCCGTCGCCTCCTACGTCATCTGGATCCACCACGAGGAGATCGAGGGGCGGATCCGCTTCGACGGCGACCGAGACCTGCGTGGCTTCGCCGAGCTGTGCGCCCGCCACGGCCTGGACTTCGTCCCTCGCATCGGCCCGTGGTGCCACGCCGAGGTGCGCAACGGCGGCCTGCCCGACTGGCTGCTCGCCCGCGCCCACACGCCGCGCACCGACGATCCGGCCTATCTGGAGCCCGTACGCGTCTGGTTCGCGGCCGTCGCAGAGCAACTGCGCGCCCTGGACCGGGCGCACGGCGGCCCGATCGTCGCGATCCAGATCGAGAACGAGCTCTACGACCAGCCCGGCCATCTGCGCACCCTGAAGCGCCTGGCCGAGGAGGCCGGACTGAGCGCGCCGCTGTGGACGTCGACCGCCTGGGGCGGAGTCCAGCTCCCGGGCGAGGAACTGCTTCCCCTGTACGGCGGCTATCCGGAGGCGTTCTGGACGGAGGCGGACGGCGGCTGGCCCGACACCTGCCGCAAGCACTTCTTCTTCACCCACGAGCGCGACGACGAGGGCATCGGTGCCGACCTGCGACCCACGGCCGTGCGCGGCGCCGACCCCGTACCGGTGGACCGCTTCCCCTGGGCCACCTGCGAGTTGGGCGGCGGCATGGCGGTGGCCTACCACCGGCGGCCCCGGGTCGAGGCCGCCGACGTGGGCGCACTCGGGCTCACCAAGATCGGCTGCGGTTCGGTCTGGCAGGGCTACTACATGTTCCACGGCGGCACGAACCCGCCCGGTGAGCTGACGCCCCTTCAGGAGTCGCACGCCACCGGCTACCCCAACGACCTGCCCGTCCTGACCTACGACTTCCAGGCCCCGCTCGGCGAGTACGGCCAGGTGCGGCCCTCCTACCACGAACTGCGGCTCCAGCACCTGCTGCTGGCCGGCTTCGGGCACCGGATCGCGCCCATGGAGTCCGTGCTGCCCGAGCGGCTGCCGACCGGGCAGCACGACCGCGAGACGCTGCGCTGGGCCGTCCGCACCGACGGCACCTCGGGCTTCCTGTTCGTGACCAACCACCAGCCGCACGAGCCGCTGCCCGACCACCCGGACGCGGCCTTCACGGTCGGCTTCCCGGACGCCCCGCCGCTGACGCTGCCGAGCGCTCCCGTCACGGTGCCCTCCGGCGCCTACTTCTGCTGGCCCCTGCGGCTGGACGTGGCCGGGCTGCGGCTGGAGTGGGCGACCGCTCAGCCGGTGTGCACCGTCGAGGCGGGCGGGCGTACGGTCCTGGTGCTGGCCGCGACCGACGGCATCGCGCCCGAACTCGCCCTGGACGCGGACACGGTGGCGTCCGTCGCGACACCGACCGGGGAGGCCACGCCGGTCGCCGGCCGGGTCCTGGTCAGCGGAGTGCGACCCGGCACCGACGCCCTGGTCGAGGTGGACGCCGCCGACGGTTCACGTGTCGGGCTGCTGGTCCTGGACGCGGCGACGGCCCGTACCGTCTACCGGGGTGACGCGTGGGGAGCCGAGCGGCTGGTGCTGTGCGGGGACGGTGTCGTCTTCGACGGTGACGAGGTGCGGCTGCACAGCGCAGCCGCCGAGCCGTCGTTCGCGGTGCTGCCGGCGCCGGATTCCGTCCCGGTGGTGGCGGGGACACGAGTGCGGGAGGCGGCGGACGGTGTGTTCACCCGATACTCGATCGAGGCCGCGCCCCTCGCGGACACCGCGGTGGCCGTCACCCTGGTCAGGCCCGCCGGCCGGGCCCCCGATCCGGTGACCGGCGTGCAGGGGCGGGCGAGCGCGCCGGCGGACAAGCACGTGGAGACGGTGGCCGCCGAGTACCGCGTCGACGTGCCGGAGGACCTGCTGCAGGCACCCGCCGGTGTCCTGCTGCGGCTGCGCTGGGCGGGTGACCTGGCCCGGGCCTACGTGGGGGACGTCCTGGTCGCCGACCAGTTCTACTCGGGCCGGGTCTGGGACATCGGCCTGGACCGGCTGCCTGTCGAGGAGGTGCGGGCGCGGGGCCTGCGGCTGAGGGTGCTGCCGCTGGCCGCGGACGCTGCGGTGCATGTGGCGGGACAGGGGGGTGACGGCTGGCGGGCGGCCGGGGTGCGGCACGCCGAGTGGGTGGTCACACGCTCGTGGGCGCTCCGGCCGGCCTGAGGCCCCCGGGTCCCGCGGGCCCCGCCCGGCCTATGCTGTGCTCCTGCCGGGCGGGGTCAGGACCGCCGTGACCGACGTCGAGGAATCACCCGTCATGACACCGAGCGCCACCGACAGCCCTGTCCCCAGGGGCCGCAGCAGGCGCAACTTCGCGGGGGCACGGCCGGTGATGGCCGACGTGGCCCGGCTGGCCGGCGTCTCCAAGCAGACCGTCTCCCGGGTGCTCAACGACCATCCCTCCGTCCGGCCCGAGACGCGCGAGGCGGTCCTGGACGCCATGCGCACGCTCGGCTACCGGCCGAGCCGCAGCGCGCGGTCGCTGGCCAGCGGCCGGACCCGGATGCTCGGCGTCATCTCCTTCGACGCCGCCCGGTACGGGCCCGCCTCCATTCTCACCGCCATCAACACCGCTGCCCAGGAGGCCGGTTACCTGGTGAGCTCCATCGCGCTCGACACGGCCGACCACGACACCGTCGTCGAGGCCGTGAACCGGCTGTCGGCCGAGGGCGCGGACGGCGTCATCGCGATCGCCCCGCAGCAGTGGGTGGGCCGGGCCCTGGCGCAGGCCGACCTCGGGACTCCCCTGGTGGTGCTGGAGAACGCCCTCGACGACAGCATGCCCCTGGTCACCGGCGACTCCCGGACCGGCGCCCGCAAGGCCACCGAGCACCTCCTCGGCCTCGGGCACACCACGGTCTGGCACATCGCGGGCCCCACCGGCTGGACCTCCGCCGACCACCGGCTGGAGAGCTGGCGGTCGACGCTCCAGGCGGCCGGTGCCGATGTCCCGGCCCCGCTGGCCGGGGACTGGAGCGCCGACTCCGGCTACGACCTGGGACGTCGGCTGGCCCGGCGCCCGGAGGTGACGGCGGTGTTCGCCTCGAACGACCAGATGGCCCTGGGCCTGCTGCACGCGCTGCACGAGTCAGGGCGGTCCGTCCCCGGGGACGTCAGCGTCGTCGGCTACGACGACATCCCCGAGGCCGCGCATCTCCTGCCGCCGCTGACTACCGTCCGTACCGACTTCGCCGAGATCGGCACCCGTTCCCTGCGGCTCCTCCTGGACCGCATCGACGGTCCCGGGGAGGTGCCCCTCGTCGAGACGCTCGTCCCCGTGGACCTCGTGGTGCGCGCCAGCAGCGGCCCGCCACCGGTGAACTGACGGCGTTCGTCAGTCGCTTCCCTCGGCGGAGGCCCGCTGCCAGGCCGTCTCCCGCAGCAGCCGCAGGCCGTTCAGGCCGACCAGGACCGTGGAGCCCTCGTGGCCCGCGACGCCCAGCGGCAGCGGCAGGTTCCCGGCCAGGTCCCAGACGACGAGGCCGGTGATGAACACCCCGGCGATGACGAGGTTCTGGACGACCAGCCTGCGCGCGCGGCGCGAGAGGGCGACGGTGGTGGGGACCGCCGCGAGTTCGTCGCGCACGATCACGGCGTCGGCGGTCTCCAGGGCGAGGTCGGAGCCGGCCCGGCCCATGGCGATCCCGGTGTGGGCGGCGGCCAGGGCGGGTGCGTCGTTGACGCCGTCCCCGACGACCAGCACCTTGCGGCCCGCGCGCTCCATCTCCTGGACGGCCGTCAGCTTGTCCTGCGGCAGCAGCCCGGCGCGCACGTCGTCGATACCTGCCTCGGCGGCGAGGTGCGCGGCGGCCCGGGGGTTGTCGCCGGTGAGGAGCGTCGGGGCGGTGCCGGTGAGCGTGGTGAGCGCGGCGACGGTGGCGGCGGCGTCCGGGCGCAGCCGGTCGGCGATGCCGAGCAGCCCGGCGGGGGCGCCGTCGACGAGGACCAGGACGGCGGTACGGCCGGACTCCTCCAGTTCCTCGGCGACGGCGGCGACCGCGCTGCCGGTGCCGTCCAGCAGGCGGGCCGGGGCGCCGACGGCGACCCCTCGGCCGTTCACGACGGCGGTCACTCCCACGCCGGGCGCGGAGGTGAAGTCCTCAGCGCCGGGCAGGCCGAGACCGCGCTCGCGGGCCGCGTCCACGACCGCCCGGGCCAGCGGATGCTCGCTGGGCCGCTCGGCCGCCGCCGCCAGCGTCAGCAACTCGGCTTCGTCCAGGCCGGATCCGGGTAGCGGCCGGACATCGGTGACGCGCGGGCTGCCCTCGGTCAGCGTGCCGGTCTTGTCCAGCGCGACCGCGTCCACCTGGCCGAGCCGCTCCATCACCACGGCCGACTTCACCAGCACGCCGTGCCGTCCGGCGTTGGCGATGGCCGACAGCAGGGGCGGCATGGTGGCCAGCACGACCGCGCACGGAGAGGCCACGATCATGAAGGTCATGGCGCGCAGCAGCGCGTCGGTGAGCTGCTCGCCGAAGGCGAGCGGCACCAGGAAGACGGCCAGGGTCGCGGCCACCATGCCCAGCGAGTAACGCTGTTCGACCTTCTCGATGAACAGCTGTGTGGGCGCCTTGGTCTCGGACGCTTCCTCCACCATCCGGACGATCCGGGCGATCACCGAGTCGGAGGCGTCGCGCTCCACCCGGACCCGCAGGGCGCCGGTGCCGTTGAGGGTGCCCGCGAAGACCTCGTCGCCCGGCTCCTTCGCCGCGGGGAGCGGCTCGCCGGTGATGGTGGCCTGGTCCACGTCGCTCGCCCCGTCCAGCACGCGGCCGTCGGCGCCGACGCGCTCACCGGGGCGGACGAGGACGGTGTCGCCGACCGCCAGCTCCTCCACGGGTACGGTCTGTTCGCCGCCGTCAGGGGTCAGCCGGGTGGCCGTGGCGGGGGCGAGATCGAGCAGGCCGCGGACGGAGTCGGCGGTGCGGGCGGTGGCCAGCGCCTCCAGGGCGCCGGAGGTGGCGAAGATGACGATGAGCAGGGCGCCGTCCATGACCTGCCCGATCGCCGCCGCGCCCAGTGCGGCGACGACCATCAGCAGGTCGACGTCGAGGGTGCGCTCCTTCAGCGCCTTGAGGCCTTCCCAGCCCGGCTCCCAGCCGCCCGTGACGTACGACAGGGCGTAGAGCGGGCCCCACGTCCAGGCGGGGGCGCCGGTCAGCTGCAGGGGCAGGGCGAGCAGGAAGAAGACGGTGGCGGCAGCGGCCCAGCGCGCCTCGGGGAGCGCGAGGACACGGGTACGCCGCCGGGGCGCGGCCCCGGTGCGGGCGGGTTTCGCCCGTTCGACCGGCTGCGGCGTGAGCGTGGAGGTCATCGGGGGTCCTTCAGGCGGGGACGCATGACTCCCTCACCATACAGGCACACATGAAGACTGATTCATGTCTTCATTCAGCTGTCGGGCTGGGAGTCAGGAGGTTGAGACCGACGAACGAAGACTGACGGGGCCCCGATGGAAATGAAGAGCGTGACCAGGTCGCTGCGCGTCATGAAGGCGGTCGCCCACCACCAGCCCGTGACGGTGGGCGAGTTGACGAAGGTCTTCGGTCTGCCCGAGTCGACGGTGCAGCGCACGCTGGTCAGCCTGAACGAGGCGGGACGGCCGCGGGCGAACCGCCAGGACACCACCCCGCTGGGAGATCGGCGCCCGGGTGCTCGCCGTACGTCCGGCGGCGCTTTAGGGATCGAGCCTGTTCGCGGCGGCGAGGGAGCCCATGATCCAAGTCGCAGACCAGGTCACGGAAGCTCGCCGGTGCCTGCGCGAAGGTCCGGGCGGCGTCGACCATGGTGAGCGTCCCGTTGTCCTTCGCCAGCCGGCACAGCCGCTTCACCGGCACGCCCCGTCCCGGCCCGTCCCGTGGGACATGTGGGTGATCTGAAGGACACGGGTGCGCGGTGTCAGGGCCGCCGCGTACGCCTCGACGAACTCGTCGTCCTGCCGCTGGAACCAGGCGGCGCACGCTCGGGTGGTCCAGCGGCGCCCGGGCGTGTCAGCTGTGTGCCCCGTGCCCGGGCCGGGGGGAGGCCGGGCACGGGGCGACCCGCGTGCGGCACGGGGCGACCCGCGTGCGGCCCGGGGGGGCGGCCGAGTACGCGGGGGCTGTGCGCGCGGTGCGCGATGGGGCGTGTGTCAGGGCAGGAACACCGTCATCGCACGGGCACCGCGACGTACTGGTACTCCAGGAACTCGTCGATCCCGACCCGGCCGCCCTCGCGGCCCAGGCCGGACTGCTTGACCCCGCCGAACGGCGCGGCCGGGTTGGAGACGAGGCCGGTGTTCAGGCCCACCATGCCCACCTCCAGACCCTCGCTGACGCGCAGCCCGCGGTCCAGCCCCTGGGTGAAGACGTAACCGACCAGACCCCACGGCGTGTCGTTGGCGCGGCGCAGTACCTCGTCCTCGTCGTCGAAGGTGAGGATCGCCGCGACAGGGCCGAAGATCTCCGTGTCCATCAGGCGGCTGCCGGGGTCGACGTCGGCGAGCACGGTCGGCGGGTAGAAGCAGCCCGGCCCTTCCGGCGTACGGCCGCCGACGAGCACGCGCGCGCCGCGCTCCACGGCGTCGGCGACGAGCTCCGCGACCTTGGCGCGTCCGGTGGCATCGATCAGCGGGCCGACGTCGACACCGTCCCGGGTGCCGGGGCCCACCACGAGCGCGCCCATCCGCTCGGCGAGCCGCCGGCCGAACTCCTCGGCCACCGACCGGTGCACGAAGAAGCGGTTCGCTGCGGTGCAGGCCTCGCCCATGTTGCGCATCTTGGCGACCATCGCGCCGTCCACGGCCACGTCCAGGTCCGCGTCGTCGAAGACGATGAACGGCGCGTTGCCGCCCAGCTCCATCGAGGTGCGTACGACCGTGTCGGCGCACTGGGCGAGCAGCAGCCGGCCGACGCCCGTGGAGCCGGTGAAGGACAGCTTGCGGATCCGGCCGCCGCGCAGGAGGGGTTCGCAGACCTCTCCGGCGCGTGAGGTGGTGACGACGTTCAGCACACCGTCCGGCAGCCCGGCCTCCTTGAGGATCCCGGCCAGGGCGAGGCTGGACAGCGGGGTCTGCGGGGCCGGCTTGAGGATCATCGTGCAGCCCGCCGCGATCGCCGGGCCGATCTTGCGGGTGCTCATGGCCAGCGGGAAGTTCCACGGCGTGATCAGCAGGCAGGGGCCGACCGGGCGGCGGGAGAGCAGCATGCGGTTGCGGCCGTCGGGCAGGGTGCCGCAGCCGCCGTCGATGCGGACGGCTTCCTCGGAGAACCAGCGGAAGAACTCGGCGGCGTAGGCCACCTCTCCCCTGGCCTCGGCGAGCGGCTTGCCCATCTCGGCCGTCATCAGGTGGGCGAGTTCGTCGGTGCGCTCGATGATGAGTTCGTAGGCGCGGCGCAGGATCTCGCTGCGGGCCCGGGGCGCGGTACGTGCCCACTCGGCCTGGGCCTGGACGGCGGCCTCCTCGGCGAGCCGGGCGTCCTTGGGGCCCGCGTCGGCGACATGGCAGAGGATCTCGCCGGTCGCGGGGTCGTCGACGGGCATGGTGGCGCCGTCCGCGGCGTCCACCCAGGCACCGCCGATGAACAACTGGTTCAGTACCTCGGTCATGATGTCTCTCCTGTTTGATCGGCGGCGGGGTCGAGGAGTTCCGCGAGGTGCAGAGCGCGGATGTCCCGGCCGTCGGCGAGGTGGTCGATCTGGGTGGCGCAGCTGAAGCCGTCGGCCACGACGGCGCGTCCGTCGAGGTGGTCGATGCGGGGTTTCAGGGCGAGCTCGGCGACGGCCATGGAGGTGTCGTAGTGCTCTGCCTCGAATCCGAAGTTGCCGGCGAGTCCGCAGCAGCCCTCGGCCTCGTCGACGCCGCGCACGCCGAGCCGGCGCAGCAGGTCGGCCGGGCGGCGGCCCTTGAAGGTGGCGTACTCGTGGCAGTGGGTCTGGAGCACGACGTTCTCGGGCAGCGGCGGCGGACTCCAGTCCTGGTCGGCGAGGTCGGTGAGGGCCCCGGTGAAGGTGTGGACGCGGCTGGCTACGCGCTGGGCGGCCTCGGTGCCGATCAGTTCGGGAACGTCACGCTTCAACGCGGCGGCGCAGCTCGGCTCGGCCACGATGATCGGCCGGTCGTCACCGTCGTCGAGCGCGGCGACCGTGCGGGCCATGATCTTGCGGGCGACGTTCAGCTGTCCGGTGCTGACCCAGGTCAGCCCGCAGCACAGTCCGTCCTGCGGCGCGCAGGGGATACCGGCGTCGGCCAGCACACGGCTGGCGGCTCCGGCGACCTCGGGACGGAAGGCGCGGGTGAAGCTGTCGACGAAGAGCACGGCCTTCGCCGGCTCGGCGGTTCTGGCGGCGCGCAGGGTCCTGCGCAGGGTGCGGCGCGAGGCGAAGGCGGGGATGGTGCGCTTCGTCGTGACGCCGCCGAGACGGGCGAGCAGCCGTCCGACCGGCCCGCGCAGCAGTGCGTTGACCGGCCGGGCGGCGTATCCGGCCAGGGCGGAGGTCCTGGGCAGCCAGCCGAGTGAGTAGTGGGAACGGGGGCGCAGGCGGCCCTTGTAGTGCTGGTGGAGGAACTCCGCCTTGTAGGTGGCCATGTCTACGCCGACCGGACAGTCACTGGAGCAGGCCTTGCACGACAGACACAGATCCAGGGCGTCCTTGACCTCGGTGGAGCGCCAGCCGTCGGAGACGGCCTCGCCGCGCACCATCTCCTGGAGCATGCGGGCCCGGCCGCGGGTGGAGGCGTTCTCCTCCCCCGTGGCCCGGTAGCTCGGGCACATCACGCCGCCGGAGTCGCTGCGGCAGCGTCCCACACCGACGCAGCGGCGTACCGCGCCCGCGAAACCGTCCTCGTCATGCGGGAAGCCGAACGTCGTCTCCACCAGTGGGAGTTGACGCAGCGCGAGGTCGGCATCCAGCGGGGCCGGATCGACGATCACCCCGGGGTTGAGCAGCCCGTCGGGGTCGAAGGTCTTCTTGAACGCGGCGAACGCGGCGATCATGCGGTGGCTGTACATGACCTCCAGCAGCTCACTACGGGCGCGTCCGTCGCCGTGCTCTCCCGACAGCGTGCCGCCGTGCTCGACCACCAGCGCGGCCGCCTCCGTCAGGAAGCGGCGCATGACCGTCCGGCCGGCCTCGGTGGCCGGATCGAAGTCGATGCGCACGTGGACGCATCCCGCGCCGAAGTGCCCGTACAGCACGCCGGTCAGTTCGTGCGAGGCCAGCAGTTTGCGGAAGTCCCGCAGGTAGGCGGCGAGGTTCTCGGGGGCGACGGCCGCGTCCTCCCAGCCGGGCCAGGACTCCCCGCCGTCCACGAGCCGGGCGGCCAGCCCGGCCCCGTCCTCGCGTACCCGCCACAGCGAACGCCGCTCGGCCCGGCTCTCCACGACCCGGCCGCCGGTCATCCGCCCCCGTGCCTTGAGAGCCTCAAGCAGTTCAGCGGCGCGGGCGTTCACCACAGCCTGGTCATCGCCTTCGAGCTCGACGTACAGCCAGGCCCGTCCCTCCGGCAGGCCGGTGACGGAGTCCGGGCCGCGGCGGGCGCGCATGGTGGCGACGATCGCCTCGTCCATGCCCTCCACCGCGCTGGGCGACCAGCGCAGGATCTCCGGCACGTCCTCGGCCGCCTCGACCACATCCTCGTAGCCGAGCGTCAGCAGCGTGGAGGCCTGTGCGGTCGCCACCAGGTGGACCGTCGCGGCGGTGACGACCGCACAGGTGCCCTCGGTGCCCACCAGAGCACGGACCAGATCGAACCCGTTCTCCGGCAGCAGGTGATGCAGCTGGAAGCCGGAGACCTGACGCGGGATCCGGCCCAGCTCGGTGCGGATCAGCGCCAGGTTGTCCTCGACCAGCCGCCTGAGGCCGGATTCGAGCCGGGCGACGCGCCGCACAGCCTCCGCGTCGCCCGGCTCTGCGGCACGCAGCCCGGAGTGGTCGGCGACGGCCCGCACGCCGTCCGCCGTCACGATCTCCAGGGCCTCGACGTGTCCGCTGGTCCGCCCGTCGCGCACCGACCGGTTGCCGCACGCGTCGTTGCCGATCATGCCGCCGAGGGTGCAGCGGCTGTGCGAGGACGGGTCGGGTCCGAAGTCGAGCCCGTGCGGGGCGGTCGCGCCGCGCAGCGCGTCGAGGACGGCACCGGCCTCGACGCGCGCGGTACGCGCCTCGACGTCGATGTCCAGGATCCGGTTCATGTACCGGGAGAAATCCAGCACCACACCGACCCCGACCGCGTTGCCCGCCATGCTCGTGCCACCGCCCCGAGCCGTGACCGGGACGCCCGCCTCCCGGCAGGCCCGCAGCACCGCGACCACGTCGTCGGCGGTGCGCGGGAAAGCCACCGCCCGCGGCGGCACACGGTAGTTCGAGGCGTCGTAGGCGTAAGGGCCCGTCGCTCCCGGACCGGTCTCCACCCGCAGGCCGGGCGCGATCTCGGCGATGCGGTCCGTCAGACCCGCCAGGTCGCGGGTGGCTGTCGTCATCGCTCCGCCGCTCCCGACGTACCGGCCTCCACGGCGTTCGCCCAGGCCTGGAGGCCCTCGTCCACGCCCGCCTCGTCGATGACGAGCGCCGGGATCATGCGGACCACCTGGTTCCAGGCGCCGCACAGCAGCAGGAGCAGGCCCTCGTCGATGGCGGCGCGCTGCACGCGGGCGGCGGTCTCGGGGTCGGGGCTGCCGTCCTCGGTGACGAACTCGGTGGCGAGCATGAGTCCGAGGCCGCGGACGTCGCCGATGCCCGGGGTTCGGTCGGCCACCGCCTCCAGGCCGTGGCGCAGCCGCTTGCCCATCGCCTCGGCGTTCTCGACGAGCTTCTCGTCACGCACGACGTCGAGGGTCGCGCAGGCCGCGGCGCAGGCGACGGCGTTGGCGCCGTACGTGCCGCCCTGCGAGCCGGGCCACGCCTTGGCCATCAGCTCCTCGGAGGCGGCGATGCCGGAGAGGGGGAAGCCGCTGGCCAGGCCCTTGGCGGTGACGAGGATGTCCGGGGTGACGCCGAAGTGGTCGTGTCCCCAGAAGCGTCCCGTGCGGCCGACGCCGGTCTGCACCTCATCGAAGATCAGCAGGAAGCCGTGCCGGTCCGCCCGCTCGCGCAGCCCCTCGATGAAGGCGCGGTTCGCGGGCACGTACCCACCCTCGCCGAGCACCGGCTCGACGATGATCGCGGCCGTGTCGGCGGGCGACGAGATCGTCTGGAGGGTGTAGTCGAGCTCCCGCAGGGCGAAGCGGGTGGCGGTCTCCTCGTCCCAGCCGTACCGGAAGGGCGTCGGGAACGGGGTGACGACCACGCCGCTCATCAGCGGGGAGAACCCGGACCGGAAGCGGATGCCTGAGGTGGTCATGGATGCGGCGGCGACGGTACGGCCGTGGAAACCGCCGTGACAGACGATGACGTTGGGCCGGCCGGTGGCCTGGCGGGCGAGCCGCAGTGCGGCCTCGACGGCCTCGCTGCCGGAGTTGGTGAAGAACAGGCTGTCGAGGCCGGCCGGCAGCACCTCGCCCAGCTTGTCGACGAGGCGGCGGAGCGGCTGGTGCATGACGGTGGTGTACTGGCCGTGGATCAGCGTGCCCACCTGCTCCTGCGCCGCCGCCACGACCTTGGGGTGGCAGTGCCCGGTACTGGTGACGCCGATGCCGGCGGTGAAGTCGAGGTAGCGGCGGCCGTCCTCACCGTAGAGGTGGACGCCCTCGCCCCGGGCCGCCACGACGGGTGTGGCCTGGCGAAGGTGCGGTGACAGTGCGGTCATGGTGTCTCCCGGCCGTACGTCGAGGTGTGGTTGCTTGGCTCAGCTCCGGTAACCGAGCATCCAAGCCTCCGCGAGGGGCGACAACGCGTGATCTGTCCAGCCGGAACGCGTTGTCCGGACGTTGTGTCAACCTCCGAACCCCCCGGGTCCCGCCTGCCCCTGCCGTGGACAGCTCTTGCGCAGGTCAGTGCCGCTTGTCAGAGTGACCGGGCGAGCAGGGAGTCACCGTGAACGAGAACGACCCGAAGGCCCCGGCCGGTCGCGCGCCGACCGTCGCCGACGTGCTGGCCCTGCCCGTCCTGGCCGCGGGACAGCCCCAGGTCGTCACCGGGCTGCCGTATCTGGACCGGCAGGTGCGCTGGGTGCACATCACCGAGCTGACGGATCCGGCGTCCTTCCTCAAGGGCGGGGAGCTGGTCCTGACGACGGGCATGCCCCTGCCCGAGGACGCCGCGGGGGTCCGCCGGTACGTCGACGAACTCACCGAGGTGGGAGCGGCCGCCCTGGTCATCGAGCTGGTACGGCGCTACCACCGCCCGCCCGACGCCCTCGTCCAGGCCTGCCGCGCCCGGGGGCTCCCGCTGGTCACTCTCGCCCGGGACGTCAACTTCCTGGAGGTCACCCAGGTCGTCCACGCGCTCATCCTCGGCAATCAGGCCGAGGCGATGCGCCGGACCCAGCGGATCCACGAGGCGTTCACCGCGCTGACGCTGCGCGGCGCGGGGCCGGAGGACGTGGTGCGGGCGGCGGCGGAGATGAGCGGCCGCACGGTCGTCCTGGAGAACCTGGCGCACCAGGCACTGATCTGCGAGCCGTCGGGGAGCACGGTGCAGGAGGCGCTCACCGGCTGGGAGCAGCGCTCCCGGGCCACCGAGCCGGGCGACCACACGGAGGTGGGCGGTCCGGAGGGCTGGCTGACCGCGCCGGTCTCCTATCAGGGTGAACGCTGGGGCCGTCTGGCCATGCTCCGGGCTCCCGACGACGGGCCGGCCTTCGGGCCGGAGCACGTCACGGTCCTGGAGAGGACGGCGATGGCGCTGACCGTCGCCCGCCTCATCCACGCCACTCCGTGGGAACACACGGCCCATCGCAACGCCCTGCGGGAACTGGCGGAACAGCGCCACCACTCCCCCGCGGACGCCCGCGCCCGCTGCGCCGCGCTGGGCCTGCCCACCGAGGACAGCCGATACGTGGCGCTCCTGGTCGACCTGGGCCCTGGTGCGTCGGGGACCGAGCCGGAGTCCCGACTGCACCGGGAGCTCAGGTCGGCGGGGATCCCGGCGCTCGTCGGGGAGATCTCCCCCGGCCGCCTCGGTGTCCTGCCGGCCCTGCGCGCCGCCCAGCCCTGGCGCCCGGTGGCCGAGCGTCTGAGCCGCACCGCGCTGGGTCTGTCCCCGGAGGCGCTCGTGAGTGTCGGCTCGGAGGTGGCGGACCTCGCCGACATCACCCGCTCCTTCCGGGAGGCGGCCCGTGTCATAGAGGCCACCCCGCCCGGCCAGCCCCTTCCCCCGGGCCGCTCCTTCCACGAGCTGCCGGACATCGACCTGCGCCGTCTGCTGTACGCCCTGCGCGAGGACACCCGGATCCAGGACTACACCGAACGGCGGCTCGGCCGGCTCATCGACCACGACACCCGGCACGGCACCGACCTGATGACGACGCTCGGCCACTACCTGGACGCCGCCGGCAACAAGACCACCGCGGCCCGCCGCGGCGGCCTGTCCCGAGAGACCATGTACCAGCGTCTGCGCACCATCGAACGCCTCCTCGACACCGACCTCGAATCCGGTGAACGGCGCACCGAACTCCACGTGGCGCTCACGGCGTTGCGCGTACTGCGCGACGGCTGAGCATCGGTGGGGCCGAGGCCCTGCCTGCCGGACCGGCCGCCACTCCTGCGAGCCGTCCGCGGCCTCGTTCTGGAGGGTCAGCGTCTGTGGGCGGTGCGCGCCGCAGTCGAGACTCCGGCAGCATCTGTCGCGGGAGGGGTTTCGATGAGAAGGACGCGTGCAGCGAGAGGGCCGACCGTGGAAGGGCCGGCCCTTGAGTGCCCGCCGGCGGATCGTCGCCGCCTGGGCAGGAGTGTGCCTGGCCGGTCTCCTCGGCACCTACGCGCTCCACACCGAGTCGTCCACAGGCGGTTCGGGCTCCCCCGCCGGGGAACCGGCGCCGACCGGCACGTACGCCGTCGACTGCCAGGAGATCGCCGACTACATCGAACAGGCCCGGGCCGAGGCCCGGCGCGAGCACCGGGAAGCGCCCGGGCCGTCGCCGACCACGGTGTTCCAGTCGCTCATCGTCGGGGACGTGGCCGTACCGGAGGAGTGCGCGGAGGAACTCGAGGACCTCGGCGCGGGAACGCCCTGACGCGGACTCAGGTGTCGAAGTCCACCGTCAGCGCGTCGGAGACCGGGAACGACTGGCAGGTGAGGACGTAGCCCGCGTCGACCTCGGCCGGTTCGAGGGCGAAGTTGCGGCGCATGTCGGCCTTGCCGTCGGTGACCAGGGCGCGGCAGGTGCCGCAGACTCCTCCCTTGCAGGCGAACGGCAGGTCCGGACGGGTCTGCTGGGCGCCTTCCAGGATGGTCCGCTCGCGGGGCAAGGCGGAGGTGGTGGAGCGGCCGTCGAGGGTGACGGTGACCTGGCTGACCGGGCCGGAGGGGCCGGCCTCGGCGTGGTGGACCTCGCGTACGGGTTCGTCGTCGGCGTAGAACAGCTCCTGGTGGACGCGGTCGTCCGGCACGCCGAGACCGGCCAGGACCTCTTGGGCGGCGCGGACCATGCCGTGAGGGCCGCACAGCCACCAGTGGTCGGCGGACGGCACGTCGACCAGCGCGTCGATGAGCGCCGACAGCCGCTCGGCGTCGAGGCGGCCGGAGAGCACCTCGGCCTCGCGGGGCTCACGGGAGAGGACGTGGGCGACCTGGAACCGCGTCGGGTAGAGGTCCTTCAGGTCGGCCAGCTCGTCGGCGAACATCACGGTGCCGGTGCGGCGGTTGCCGTAGAGGAGCGTGACCGTCGAGCGGGAGTCGGCGGCCAGGACGGACTCGGCGATGGAGACCATGGGCGTGATGCCGGAGCCGGCCGCTATCAGGACGTGGTGGCCGGGGGCGGTGAGGTCGGGTGTGAAGGCGCCGGTGGGGGCCATCACCTCGACGGTGTCGCCGGGGCGTACCTCGTTCACCAGCCAGAAGGAGAACAGGCCGCCGGGTACGACCCGGACGCCGATGCGCGGTGCCGTTCCCGCGGGTGAGCAGATCGAGTACGAGCGGCGCTCGTCCCGGCCGTCGATCTCGCGCCGCAGGGTGAGCGACTGGCCGGGCGCGAAGGCGAACTCCTCGGCCAGCTCGGCCGGGATGTCGAAGCTGACGGCCACCGCGTCCTCGCACAACGGCTGCACGGCGGCGACCCGCAGGGGGTGGAAGACCGGACGTCGGCGGGCACGCGCGCGCGGCGCCGGGGCGGGGGCCGGCTCCATCAGGTCCTCCATCAGATCTCCTTGAGGTACTCGAACGGCTCGCGGCAGGCGAGGCAGCGCCACAGCGCCTTGCAGGACGTGGCGGCGAAGCGGGAGGTCTCCTCGGTGTCCGCGCTGCCGCAGCGGGGGCAGGGCACGGAGCTGCGGGTCGGCGACAGCACGAGCGGCACCGGCCTGGAGGCGCGCGCGGGCGCGGCCCCGGGCGGGGCGATGCCGTGTTCGGCGAGCTTGCGGCGGCCTTCGGGGGTGATCCAGTCGCTGGTCCACGGTGGGTCGAGGACGGTGCGGATCTCCACGCGCGCGTAGCCGGCGTCCTTGAGCCGGGCGGCCACGCCCGCACGCATCTCGGCCATGGCGGGGCAACCCGAGTAGGTCGGGGTCAGGCTCGCGACCACCGTCCCGTCCGGATCCATGGACACCTCGCGCAGCACTCCGAGGTCGGCCAGCGTGAGCATGGGCAGCTCGGGGTCGGGCACCTGCCCGGCGATGCGCCGGGCCCGTCGCGCGGCCGGCAGCGTGATCACCATGTCGCCTCCGGGTGGGCGCGGGCCACGCCCTGCAACTCGGCCAGCAGCGGGGCGAGATGCCCGGTGTGCTCCCCGGCGCGGCCCGAGCCGGGCAGCGGCCGGTAGACGGGCATGGGCAGCCCGGCCGCCTCGGTGACCTGGCGCAGGACGGCGACGACCTCGTCCCGTACGTCATACGCCGTGAACAACTCTCCGAGGTAGGGCGCCACCTGCTCCAGTGCCCTGCGCGTCCGGCGGTGCGACTCCTCGGTGCCGTCGCCCAGCCGCACCGCCCACTCGGCCGCGTACTGCCGGTGGTAGGTCAGCTCCTTCACGCCCTTGGCGGCGATCGCCGCGAGCACCGGGTCGCGGTGGGCGACGAGCCGCTCGAAGTGCGCGAGGCGCCAGCTGGAGAGCACCAACAGCCGTACGACCGAGAACGCGAAGTCGCCGCCCGGGAGTTCGGCCAGGCGTACGTTGCGGAACTCGCCGGTGTCGCGGAAGTAGGCGTAGGCGTCCTCGCCGCGGCCGGTCCCGTCGACCTGGCCCGCGCGGGAGTACAGCAGGCGGGCCTGGCCGAGCAGATCGAGGCCGATGTTGGCCAGCGCCACCTCCTCCTCCAGCTCCGGGGCGCGGGTGGTCCACTCGGCCAGCCGCTGGGCCGAGACCAGGGCGTCGTCGGCCAGGGTGACGCAGAGGGCGGCCAGTTCCCCGGCGTCCACGCCGTCGGGGACGGTGGTGTCCACGCCGTGCAGGGGGTCCTCGAAGCCGGTGCCGTAGGCCCAGCGGGTGTCGTCCTCGTGTCCCTCCGCGAGGGTCATGTAGACGTGGTCGTCGCTCATGCCTGTTCCTCGATGGCCTCGGTGGGACTAGATGTGCGGGACGTCTTGGGGGATGTCGTAGAAGGTCGGGTGCCGGTAGACCTTGTCGGCGCTCGGCTCGAAGAACGGGTCCTTCTCGTCGCGGGTCGAGGCGGCGATGTGCTCGGAGCGCACCACCCAGATGCTCACGCCCTCGTTGCGCCGCGTGTACAGGTCCCGGGCATGCGTGAGCGCCATGCGGTCGTCGGCGGCGTGCAGCGAGCCCACGTGGACGTGGTTCAGTCCGCGCTTGCCGCGCACGAACACCTCGTACAGCGGCCAGTTCTGCTTCCCGTCGGTCATGCCACCGCTCCCTTTTCCGCGCGGGCGGCCTGCTTGGCCGCGTGTGCGGTGGCCGCCTCACGCACCCAGGCGCCCTCCTCATGGGCCGTCCGACGCCGCTCCATCCGCTGGGCGTTGCACGGGCCGTCGCCCTTGATGACCCGCATCAGCTCGTCCCAGTCCGGGGTGCCGAAGTCGTGGTGCCCGCGCTCCTCGTTCCAGCGCAGCTCCGGGTCGGGCAGCGTCACACCGAGCCTCTCGGCCTGCGGAACCGTCATGTCCACGAAACGCTGACGCAGCTCGTCGTTGCTGTGCCGCTTGATCTTCCAGGCCATCGACTGCGCGGAGTTGGGCGAGGCGTCGTCGGGCGGGCCGAACATCATCAGCGACGGCCACCACCAGCGGTCCACCGCGTCCTGCACCATCTCCCGCTGCTCCTCGGTGCCGCGCATCATCGTCATCAGCAGCTCGTAGCCCTGCCGCTGATGGAACGACTCCTCCTTGCAGATCCGCACCATCGCGCGCGCGTACGGCCCGTACGACGACCGGCACAGCGGCACCTGGTTGCAGATCGCCGCCCCGTCCACGAACCAGCCGATCACCCCCACGTCCGCGAAACTCAGTGTGGGGTAGTTGAAGATCGACGAGTACTTCTGACGGCCCTCGATGAGCCGCTCGGTCAGATCCGCGCGGTCGGCGCCCAGTGTCTCCGCCGCCGAGTACAGGTACAGCCCGTGCCCGGCCTCGTCCTGGACCTTCGCGAACAGAATGGCCTTGCGGCGCAGCGACGGCGCACGCGTGATCCACTCGCCCTCGGGCTGCATGCCGATGATCTCCGAGTGCGCGTGCTGCGCGATCTGCCGGACGAGTGTCTTGCGGTAGCCCTCCGGCATCCAGTCACGCGGCTCGATCCGCTGGTCCCGCGCGATCGTCGCCTCGAAATGCCGCTGGAGAACCGGCTCGGCGCCGTCCGCCCCCGGGGGGCTGGAGTGTGTCGTGTCCATCCGTCCCACTTCCCAACCGACCATTCGTTCGGTCCATCATAGAACGATGCCGGGCGCCTTGGTAAGACCCCGACCCTTGACAGGCCTCGGGGCGACTGGATTACTTGGCGACACCGAAGCTAACCGAATGTTCGGTCGGGTCACAAGATGATGCGATCGATCCACGAGGTGGTGCGAGAAGTGACCCATACCGCCGACATGACGCCGGCCGCGGGGGCGATGTCCGCCGCGGACGAGGCCTCCCGCGGCCTGGGCGTCGAGCCGCTGGAGCACGGTGAGGGGACCGCCACCCTCCGGATGACCGTGACCCCGGCGATGGTGAACGGCCACGGCATCGTCCACGGCGGCTGCGTCTTCCTGCTCGCCGACAGCGCCTTCGCCTGCGCCTGCAACAGCCACGGCCCGGCGACCGTCGCGGCCGGGGCCCGACATCACCTTCGTGGCTCGGCGCACGAGGGCGACGTCCTCGTGGCGCGGGCCGGGGAGCGCACGCGATACGGCCGCAGCGGCCTTTACGACGTGACCGTCCTGCGGGGTGAAAAGGTGATCGCGGAGTTCCGGGGCCGCAGCCGCAGCATCCGGGGCACGACGTCGAAGGAGTCGGGATGACCAGCGAGAAGACGGCCACGACGACCCCGGCGGCGGCTGGGCGGCGGCGGGGCGAGCCCCTCCCCCACGACCTGCTGGACGACGGTGAGCGCCTGACGCCCGAGGAGCTCCGCGAGCTCCAGCTCGACCGGCTGCGCCGGAGCCTGCGCCACGCCTACGACAACGTGGAGACGTACCGGAAGAAGTTCGATGACGCCGGTGTCGGACCTGACGACTGCCGCTCACTGGAGGACTTGTCCCGCTTCCCCTTCACGACCAAGGCGGATCTGCGCGACACCTACCCGTTCGGCATGTTCGCCGTCCCCATGGACCAGGTCCGGCGCGTCCACGCCTCCAGCGGCACCACCGGCCGCCCCACCGTGGTGGGCTACACGGAGAACGACCTGTCGATGTGGGCGGACCTGGTCGCGCGCTCGATCCGTGCCGCGGGCGGCCGCCCCGGGCACAAGGTGCACATCTCCTACGGCTACGGGCTGTTCACCGGGGGCCTCGGCGCGCACTACGGGGCCGAGCGGGCCGGGTGCACCGTCATCCCCGCCTCGGGAGGCATGACCGCACGCCAGGTGCAGATCATCCAGGACTTCCAGCCCGAGATCATCATGGTCACCCCCTCCTACATGCTCACGCTCCTCGACGAGTTCGAACGCCAGGGCATCGACCCGCGCGACAGCAGCCTGCGCGTGGGCGTCTTCGGCGCCGAGCCGTGGACGGAGGAGATGCGCCGCGAGATCGAGGAGCGCATGGACATCCACGCCGTCGACATATACGGCCTCTCCGAGGTCATCGGCCCGGGTGTCGCCCAGGAGTGCGTGGAGACCAAGGACGGGCTGCACGTGTGGGAGGACCACTTCTACCCCGAGGTCGTCGACCCGGTCACGGGTGAGGTGCTGCCCGAGGGCGAGGAGGGCGAGCTTGTCTTCACGTCCCTCACCAAGGAAGCCCTGCCGGTCGTCCGCTACCGCACCCGCGACCTGACCCGGCTGCTGCCCGGCACGGCCCGGCCCGCCTTCCGCCGCATCCAGAAGATCACCGGCCGCTGCGACGACATGATCATCCTGCGTGGGGTGAACGTCTTCCCCAGCCAGATCGAGGAGATCGTGCTGCGCACGCCCGGCGTCGCCCCGCACTTCCAGATCCAGCTCACCCGGCGCGGTCGCATGGACCACATGACCGTCCGCGTCGAAACCCGCCCCGGCACGCCCGCCGAGCGGCGCAAGGCCGCCGCCCGCACGATCGCGAAGGACGTCAAGGACGGAGTCGGCGTCACCGTCGACGTGGCGATCGTCGAACCGGAGACCCTGGAGCGCTCCGTCGGCAAGCTCCGCCGGGTCAAGGACCTGCGCGACGAGCGGTAACACCGCCCTCACAGGCAGCACCGCGCCTCGGGAGCCGCGCCGGGAGCGGTCACCTCGGCTGGCCCCCCTGCTTCGGACGCGGCCGGTTTGCGGATCAGGAGCAGTGCCGCGTCGTCGTGCAGCCGGCCGCCCACATGGGACAGCAGCTCGTCGTGGAGCCCGTCGAGGGTGCGGGCCGGCTCGTGGGACACGTGGCGCTCCAGTCCTTCGGCGAGCGGATAGAAGGCCCGCCGGTGGTCGCGGGCTTCGGTGACCCCGTCGGTGTAGAGCAACAGCTGGTCACCGTCGGCGAAGGGCAGCGCATGGAGGCTGGGCGCGTGACCGGCGAGGCCGCGCAGCCCGAGAGGCGGGGACGGGTGGGCGGGCTCCACCGGCGTGACGCTCCCGCAGGCGCGCACCAGCAACGGAGGCGTGTGCCCGCAGTTCACCACCTCCAGATGCCCGGCGGCCTGCGAGTATCCGGCGACCACGGCGGTGACGAAGTCGTCGTGACCGAGGTTGCGCGCCAGACTCCGCTCGATCCTGTCGATCACGGCGAGAAGGTCGGGCTCGTCGTGGGCGGCCTCGCGGAAGACACCGAGCACCAGCGCGGCGGTCCCCACGGCGGGCAGCCCCTTGCCGCGCACGTCGCCGACGATCAGCCGCACCCCGTGCGGGGTGGGTATCAGGGCGTAGAGGTCCCCGCCGATACGGGCCTCGGCCGCCGCGGCGCTGTAGCGGACGGCCACCTGGAACGGTCCGACGGTCGAGGGCACGGGCTTGAGCAGCGCGTGCTGGGCGGTCTCCGCGACCGAGCGGACGGCCGCGAGCACCCGTTCCCGCCGCCCCCGCAGGACGCCGGCCAGGCCGCTCGCCAGGGTGACGGCCACCAAGGCGGACAGTACGGCGGCCAGTTCGCGGCCCGGGATGCCGTCCCGGATGCCGAGCGTCGCGCCGAGTGCGACGGCGAGGAAGCCGACAGAGAGGACTCCGCGCGGCCCGTTGGTCGTGGCCGCGAGGGCAGGACCGGCCGCGAGCAGGGGCAGCCAGATCATCCCGGCTCCGCCGACGAGGTCGACGAGCGCGATGACGGTGACGATCAGTACGGGCAGGACGGGCGTACCGGCGGCCAGCTGCGCGAATGCGCGTCTGCTGGCCGAGGCCCGGGTACCGGCCACTCGGTTTCTGAACGGCCGTACGGCCCAGTGGTCGTCACCAAGGTCTCGGGGCTGGCTCATGTCTGTTTCCGTGGTCCTCACCTGTGAGCGGGGCGCCGGACTGGCCATACACCCCTGAAATGTCTGTTTCATCCAGAAAACGGGGTGAGGAGGGACACCGGCAAGGAGCGGATTTTCAGATAGTGAGCGAGAGACTCCTCGTCACTCGACTCGCGGTCGGGAGCAGCCGCGCGCTGATCTCCGGCAGCCGGGAGAGCCGGTTCGCCGGCAGTGACACGCCGAGGGAGCCGAGTGTGTCCCCGCTGTAGACCGGGACGGCGACGCAGACCGTGCCGAGGGCGTACTCCTCCAGGTCCGTGACGGCCGGGGCCAGGGGCGAGGTCTCCAGCCGCCGGAGCAGTTCCGGCAGGCTGGTGATCGTCCGCGGTGTGAGGTCGGCGAGGTGGTGGCGGGAGAGATAGTCCTTGCGGGCCTCCTCGTCCAGTTCCCTGAGCACGGACTTGCCCAGCGCGGTCGCGTGCCCCGCGTCCTCGAAGCCCACCCAGAGATCGACGCGGGGCGTCCCGGGACCGTCGACGATCTCGGCGACCCGGATCTCGCCCTCCTCGTAGAAGGTGAGATAGGCGGGGGTCGTGAGCTCGTCCCGCAGCGCGGCGAGCGTGGGCCGGACGCGGCTGAGCAGCGCCTGCGCGCGCCCGGTGGTCTGGAGGCTCTGCAACTTGTCACCGAGGACGAACCCGCCGTCGTCCAGCTTCCGCACGTAGCCGTCGTGCACCAGCGTGCGCAGCAGGTGATAGGCGGTGGCCAGAGGCAGCCCCGTCTCACGCGCCAGCTGCTTCGCCGGCGCGCCGTTCTGGTGTGCGCTCACCGCCTCCAGCAGCCGCATGGCCCGCTGGACGGAGCCGATGAGCGTAGGGCCGTCTTGCGCACCCATAGGACCAGCGTGCGCCCGCGGTACGGCGGGGGCAAGGCCCCGGGGGAAGGGCGCCGCACCATCGCCGGACTCGGGGCGGCTGCCGCCCCGGCGGCTACCGGGAGGCGGGGGTGCGGTCGAGGCGCGGACCACGAGTTCGACCGGGGGGTCGTTCGCCGGTGCCGGTTTCACGTCCGGCTTCTCGATGGCCTGCACCAGGAGCCGGAGCCCCTCGCGCGCCACGGCGTCGAAAGGCTGACGCACCGTGGTCGGTGGGGTCACATACGCGGCGACAGGGATGTCGTCGAAGCCGACCACACTGACGTCGTCCGGTACGGGCCGTCCGGCTTCCGTCAGGGCGCGGATCACGCCGATGGCCATGTCGTCGTTGGCGGCGAACACGGCGGTGACGTCACCGTCGGCGGCGAGTGCGCGGCCCGCCTCGTAGCCCGACGCGGCCGACCAGTCGCCGACGAGCACGGCCGGCTGCTCGCTGCCTTGCGCGGTGAGGGCACTGCGCCAGCCCTCCAGGCGGTCCCGGGCGGCGAACCACCGTCCGGCCCGCAAGGTGGTGGACCGTCGGATGGTGTACCACGCGAACAACTCGGCGAGCGGCGGCTGCGACACGAACGGCTCGACCAGGGCACAGAAGTTCACCTGGAACGCCGACGGCACTCCGACCTTCGGCACGCCGGTGGGCCTGGGCGTCCCGCTGGCCGCGCCCTCGGGCGAGTAGTCCGGCCGCGCAGGCGATCCGGATGGAGCAAGAGGCCCGTGAAGACCGGCGAAACGCCGCCGTGGTCCTTCTCGGGCCTCCCCGGACCGGCGAGCATGCCATGTCATGGACATCTTGCTCGTCGTCAGCGCGTTCAACAGCCTGTCCCAGCGTGTGTACGCGGAACTGTCGGACCAAGGGCACCACGTGGACGTCGTCCTGGCCTCGCACGGCGCCGACGCGGTCCGGGCCGCCGTACGCGACGTGCGCCCGGAACTGATCGTCGCGCCGATGCTGAAGTCGGCCCTGCCGGAGGACCTGTGGCAGGAGCACACCTGCCTGATCGTGCACCCGGGGCCGCCCGGCGACCGGGGCCCGTCGTCGCTGGACTGGGCGATCGCCGAGGAGGCACCCGAGTGGGGCGTGACGGTGCTCCAGGCCGAGGCTGCGATGGACGCGGGGGACATCTGGGCGGACGGGTCCTTCCGGGTGCCGCCGGCCGGCAAGAGCGACCTGTACCGCAACGAGGTGTCCGACGCCGCCGCGGGCGCGGTGCTGCTGGCCGTGCGGCGGTACGCCGACGGATCGTTCAAGCCGCGGCCGCAGAGCGATCCCGGGATCAGTGTGGTGTGGCGGGATTCCTTCCGCCAGGAGCAGAGGCGGATCGACTGGGAGAACGACAGCACGGAGACGGCAGTGCGCAAGCTCCGCGGGGCCGACTCGCAGCCGGGCGTCCTGGACGAACTCTGCGGCCGGGAGGTGTTCCTGCACGGCGGACATCCCGAGGACCGGCTGCGCGGCCGGCCGGGCGAACTGCTCGCGACCCGGTCCGGCGCGATCTGCCGGGCCACCCGGGACGGCGCGGTGTGGATCCCGGAACTGCGCCCCCGCAAGAGCTCCGGCGACCCGGCCCCCTTTCGCCGCCCGGCGGCCTCGGTCCTCGCCTCCCTTCCGGCGCCGCCCGGCAGCGGCCCGGGCATGCCGGGTTCGAACG